>DASZKQ010000425.1:0-6401 GCA_035552835.1 Mycobacterium sp.
CCGAACACGATCGGAGTGGCATACAGCAGCAGCATGATCGTGCCGTGCATGGTGAACAGCTGGTTGAACTGCTCGTTGGATAGGAACTGCAGACCCGGCGCGGCCAATTCGGTACGCATCAGCAGCGCCATCAGACCGCCGGCGAAGAACATGCCGAAGCAGGTGACCACGTACATGATCCCGATCATCTTGTGGTCGGTGGTGGTAACCAGCCGATAGACCAGGGTGCCTTTGGGTCCTGTTCGGGGCGGGTATGGACGACTCGCCTCAAGTTCTCCCAGCGGGGGCGCTTCGGTGGTCAACAGCTCCTCCAAACGTCGGGCAAAGCAACTGGGATCAGTGGCTCCTGAGTCTAGCCTTTGACACTGCCCAGCCAGCGACTGGTCCTACAAACTGTCGTACTGGGTATCAGGTGGCCAAATGTTAGCGTCGGACCCGTGCTGTTCAGCTGGATGCGACCCACGACGGCCGCCGCCGCGATAGCGATTTCGGCCACGCTATGCAGCGGTTGCACGTCCGAAGCGCCCGGCGGCTCGTCGCCGACGTCGGTGATCACCAGCACCACCCAAATCGCGGGCGCCGGAGTTCTGGGCAACCAGCGGCGACCGGACGAGTCGTGTGCGCCGCAACCGGCTGAGCCGGATCCCGGCCCGCCCAGTCGCACGGCCCACAACGCGGCGGGCGTAGCGCCCGATGTGGTCCAGGTGCCGTCTGACCCGCAGCGCATCGTCGTGCTCTCTGGCGACCAGCTCGACGCCCTGTGCGCGCTGGGCCTGCAGTCGCGGATCGTGGCTGCCGCGCTGCCGGACGGCTCCTCGAACCAGCCGTCGTACCTGGGCACAGTCGTGCATCGCCTGCCGGGCGTCGGCACCCGCAGCAGTCCCGACCTGGCGGCTATCGGGGCGGCCAAGCCGGATCTGATCCTTGGCTCGCAAGCATTGACGCCGAAGTTGTATTCGGCGCTCACCGCGATCGCGCCGACGGTATTCACCGCGGCGCCGGGGGCGGCCTGGCAGGACAATTTGCGTGGGGTGGGCGCGGCCACTGGGCGGGCCAACGCGGCGGGCGGCGTAATCGACGACTTCGCGAAGAAGGCCCATGACGACGGCGCCGCGCATGACGCCGCCCACTACCAGGCGTCGATCGTGCAGTTCACTGAGAACACCATCCGGGTATACGGCGCCGAGAATTTCCCGGCCAGTGTGCTGACCGAGGTCGGCGTGGATCGCCCTGCGGCACAACGGTTTACCGACAAGCCCTACACCGAGCTGGGCAGCACCGAAGCCGACTTGGCGGGCAACCCGGATTTCTCGGCGGCCGACGCCGACCTGGTGTACGTGTCGTTCGCGTCGCCGGCTGCCAAAGACCGCGCCGCCGCCATCCTCGACAGCAACCCGTGGCGCAAGCTGTCCGCCACCCGCGAGAACCGGGTGGTTGTGGTGAACAACGAAATATGGCAGACCGGCGAGGGTGTGGTTGCGGCCCGCGGTGTCGTCGACGACCTGCGGTGGGTCAACGCGCCGATCAATTAACGGCTGGGGATCTGTGACATTGACCGCACCGCAAAGAAATACATAGTTTGTCTATGCTATTCTTGGTTGCGTCCAATAGAATTCGACATTGAGATAAGCGCACTCAAGAGGATTGCCCATGAGCACTGTTTCCGCATATGCCGCTAACTCGGCGACCGAACCGCTGACCAAGACCACGATCACCCGCCGCGACCCTGGCCCGCACGACGTGGCCATCGACATCAAGTTCGCCGGAATCTGCCACTCCGACATCCACACCGTCAAAGCCGAATGGGGTCAACCCAATTACCCGGTCGTCCCCGGCCACGAGATCGCCGGCCTGGTGAGCGCCGTCGGCTCTGAGGTGACCAAATACAAAGTGGGCGACCGTGTTGGCGTCGGCTGCATGGTGAACTCTTGCGGTAAGTGCAGCAGCTGCAAGGCCGGGCTCGAGCAGTACTGCAAGCCGGGCGCGACCTTCACCTACAACTCCATCGACAAAGACGGCACGTCAACGCAAGGCGGCTACAGCCAGGCAGTCGTCGTCGACGAAAACTTCGTGGTGCGCATCCCCGACTCGCTGCCGCTGGACAAAGCCGCCCCGCTGCTGTGCGCCGGCGTCACGCTCTTCTCGCCGCTCCGGCATTGGAAAGCAGGGCCGGGCACGCGGCTGGCCATCATCGGCCTGGGCGGGCTGGGTCACATGGGCGTCAAGCTGGGCGCGGCGATGGGCGCCGACGTGACGGTGCTATCGCAGTCGCTGAAGAAGATGGAAGACGGACTGCGCCTGGGCGCCAGCCACTACTACGCCACCGCCGACCCGGACACCTTCAAGAAGCTTCGCGGCAGCTTCGACCTGATCCTCAACACCGTGTCGGCCAACCTCAGCCTGGGCGACTACCTGAACCTGCTTGACGTTGACGGCACGCTCGTCGAACTTGGTATCCCCGAGCACCCGATGGAAGTGCCGGCGTTCCCGCTGGCGCTGGCACGGCGCAGCCTGTCCGGGTCGAACATCGGCGGCATCGCTGAGACCCAGGAGATGTTGAACTTCTGCGCCGAGCACAACGTGACGCCGGAAATCGAAGTCATCGAACCCGACTACGTCAACGAGGCCTACGAGCGCGTGCTGGCCAGCGACGTGCGCTACCGCTTCGTGATCGACACCTCAGGCTTGTGAGGCGGCCGCAGCTTCCCCGTTAGACGCATCGCCGTGAGCCCCGTCGGCGATACCCGCAAGCGGCCAACCGGCCGTGGCAAGCCTGGCTGCCACCCGCGCGATGTTCTCCGGGCCCGCGTCGTACTGCGTCATGTCCGAGATGAAGTCCGCGATCACGTCACGGTCAATCGGATCCTCGACCTCCTCGTCGATGGCGTCGACCACTTCGGTGATCTCATCGTCGCTCAGCGGTGTGCTGCGCAGCAGCGCAAGCAACGGCACGCGGTCCGGACCAGGAACGCCTTCCGGGTAGCCGACTTGCAGCCACTGGATCACTGAACGGAAAAAAGCCGCCGTAGAAGATGGTGTTATCGCCACCTCACAAGTGTCACGAAAGGTGGGTCAACGGCGCTACCAAGGCGGCGCTCCATTCACACAATTCATGCACCGTTCATCTGGACAGTCCTGGTCTTCCGCGGGAAGACAGGTCCATTCCGGTCGGCGTCTGACACGAATACCATGACCCCGCATGGAACCCATCGGATGGCGGCAGCCCACCGGCACGTTCTGCAAGAAAGGCCACCCGCAGTTCATCGAAGTACGAATGGCCAAGGTGCACAAGGCGGACCAGTATGAGGGTCAGGTCGGCCCAAGCTGCTGGCGTCGATGGTGTCCGGCGCACCGGGAGTTCATGCGCGGCGAGATTCGGCGAGGCGGTTAGCGCCGCCTAGTTGGGCCCCCCGGCGAGCAGCGCGACATTCCGCTGAATGCGTCGGCTGCGGCGCAACGAGATGGGAATGACAACCGCCCAAAATAAGGCGAGCACCAGGAAGTACAGCCTGTCGCTGGGAAAGCTCGTCGCTGCCGCTGCGACTGCCACCAAGACGACCACGTACATGACCCACGTCCACTGTTGGGCACGCCGAAGCTGATCGGCAGACTTGTTGCGTAGGAGCACCCTGCCAAGACGCGTCGCGGCTGCCCGGACGTCGGGATCATGAGGTGCGCCGCCGTGCAGGACGGCTTCGATTGACTGGGAACATCCCGCTTGGTCCAGTCCGGATATCGCCTCTAGGGCTGCCCGATGCGCACCTTGTGTCGCAAACGTGAAGTACCCGCCAAGGGCGGCACCAAAGACGATGGCTGAGAGGACGGCGCTTTCGAACTCGTAACTCGACTGCAGGCTAGTAAACAGACCCCACCCCACGGCAAAGATCAGCGCCCACACCAGGAATCGCAACCACGGAGGTTGCAGTAACAGCCGAAGGCCCATGAGCAATCCGCGGGTTAGAAGTTCCAGTCCTCGTCTTCGGTGACGACGGCCTTGCCGATCACGTACGACGATCCCGATCCGGAGAAGAAGTCGTGGTTTTCATCGGCATTGGGTGATAAGGCGGACAGGATGGCCGGGTTTACGTCGGTCTCATCGCGCGGGAACAACGCCTCGTAACCGAGATTCATCAGTGCCTTGTTGGCGTTGTACCGCAGGAACTTCTTGACGTCCTCGGTCAGACCGACTTCGTCGTAGAGGTCCTGGGTGTACTCCACCTCGTTGTCGTAGAGCTCGAAAAGCAGCTCGTAGGTGTAGTCCTTCAGCAGGGCCTGCTTGGCAGCGTCCTCGAGCGCCAACCCGCGCTGGAATTTGTATCCGATGTAGTAGCCGTGGACGGCTTCGTCGCGGATGATCAGCCGGATCATGTCGGCGGTGTTGGTCAGCTTGGCCCGGCTCGACCAGTACATCGGCAAGTAGAAGCCGGAGTAGAACAGGAAGCTTTCCAACAGCGTGGAGGCCACTTTGCGCTTGAGCGGCTCGTCGCCGCGGTAGTACTCCATCACGATTTCGGCCTTGCGCTGCAGGTTGGGGTTCTCCTCGGACCAGCGGAAGGCGTCGTCAATCTCGGCGGTGGAGCACAGCGTGGAGAAGATCGAGCTGTAGCTCTTGGCGTGCACCGACTCCATGAAGGCGATATTGGTGTAGACCGCCTCTTCGTGCGGCGTCAGCGCGTCAGGAATCAGGCTGACCGCCCCGACCGTGCCCTGAATGGTGTCCAGCAACGTCAACCCGGTAAACACCCGCATCGTCAGTTGCTTCTCGTTGGCGGTCAGCGTGCCCCACGACGGGATGTCGTTGGACACCGGCACCTTCTCGGGCAACCAGAAGTTGCCGGTCAGCCGCTCCCAGACCTCGGCGTCCTTTTCGTCTTGCAGACGGTTCCAGTTGATCGCCGAAACCCGGTCGATCAGTTTCAGTTTTTCGGTCACCAGAACCCCACTTCACCAGGACGGATAGTCGAGCATGCTCAGGCTTCAAACACTACCCCTGGGGTGCGACAGGACGAGGTAACACAAGAAGTTGTGTTCGCGTGTCGCCGCCAGTCAGTCCAATCCGGCGTGCCGAAGCGTGTGGGTAAGGCCCTCTTCAAGAGCGCTCAACGCGACGTCGGTGAGGCGACTCAGTTCATCGATGTCATGTTCGCTGGTTTGCATCCACGCTTCCAGGGCAGCGAACACCGCGGTGGCCAAGCTGTGTGCCGCGATGTCGGCGATCATGGCTCCGTCGGCAGTCGGTGTGGACCGTTGATGGACGAAGCGCGCAATCTCGTCGGCGAGTTGATCGCCAAGCCGGCGAATGTGGTTGGTGATGATCTGCTGGTCGAGGTCGCGTGACCGGATGGTGGCCGCTTCGCGGACCATCTGGAAGTCAAACGGGAACGCGTCCACGGCTTTTCGCACCGATGCGGTGATCGGTTCTCCGTGCGGGCGCAGCGCGAGGGCGCGGGCGAACCACTCAAAGCCGATGTCGTAGTCGGCGAAAATCACCGCGTGCTTCGACGCGAAGTGCCGATAAAAGGTTCGCTCGGTGACCCCGACGTCAGCGGCGATATCGGCGACGCTGGTTCGATGCACGCCGTCGGCGACAAAGCGGCGCATCGCTGCCTGCTGCAGCGCCTGACGCGTGCGTGCGCTACGACTCAGGGCGAGCATGTTTCTCCTGTAAATGTCACTATTGACGCAAATATGTCAGGTATGACATTGTGCGGTCAAGCGAAGCCGGGTCCAGGAGGACGATCAGCATGGCCGACTACGACGCGATCATCATCGGGGCAGGCCACAACGGTCTGGTCGCCGCGAATGTGCTGGCCAAGGGCGGCGCGAAAGTGCTTGTCCTGGAACGGGCGCACTTCCTCGGCGGGATGGCCGCGACCCGTGAGCTCTTCGACGGATACAAGCACAGCGTTGGCGCGTGGGCGGTGCTGATCTGGCGCCAGGAGATGACCGATCGCCTAGAGCTGACCAAGTGGGGCTTCGAGCTGATGGATCAGTGGACGTCGACATGTACGTTCGGCGATCCCGAGGACGCGCCCTTTGTGATGTACAACGATCTCGAGCGCATGGGACGCCACCTGATCGAGGATCACGGACCCGAGGTCGCGACGGCGTTGGGCGGCCTGTTCGCGCACATCGGCCGATTCGCACCGTATTTTGTCGATTCGGCGTTCGGCCCGCCGCTGGACATCATCGAGGTGATCGCCGCACAGCCGACGCGTGAGGACCGCCACGACTTCGCCCAGATGTGGTACGGCAGCACGATGGACACGGTCCGCCGCTTCTTGGCGCCCGACCAGGGCCGCTGCATCCAAGGCTCACTGGCGGCGATGTCCATCGACGCCTTCGACGGCGGCCCCTGGACCCCCGGCTCGAATGCGTCGACGCTGTACCACTACCTGATT
>DASZKQ010000426.1:0-2326 GCA_035552835.1 Mycobacterium sp.
TTCGGTGGAGCCGAAGCCGTCCCATACCGTGCAGTCGAAACGCCGACTGAACTCGGCGATGTCGCGGTCGCTTGCCTCGTTGCCGAACGCGACCAGCAGCGGGTTGTCCGCATCGTCGGGCTGCTCGGGGGTGGCCAGCACATAGGCCAACGGCTTGCCGACGTAGTTCATATAGGTCGCGCCGTAGCGGCGTAGGTCATGCAGCAAACCGGAGGCCGAGAATGTCGCGGGAACCATCGCCGCACCGGAGCCGACCGCCACGCTCCAACCCGCCAGCAGCGCGTTGGAGTGAAAGAGCGGCATCGACAGGTAGCAGACGCCGGATGAATCGACCTCGAACCGCTCGATCAGCGTGGATCCGGCAAAAATCACGGTCAGGTGGGTAACCCGGACCGCCTTCGGCTCGCCGCTGGTGCCCGAGGTGAAGATCATCATGAAGGTGTCGGTCGGGTCGACCTCGCGATGTGGCACAAACGGTCCGGCTGTCCTGAGCAAATCAGACCATGCACTGCTGCATACGTCCACAACACGGACTCCGGGCAGGTCCAGGCCGTCGAGCAGGGCGCGGTGTGCGGGGTCGGTGAGCTGTATCTGGCAGTCGGCCTGCACGATGTCTTTGGCCAGCGCCGCACCGCGACGGGTGTCGTTGATGCCGCACAACACATATCCGCCGAGCGCGGCCGCCGCCATCGCGGTGAGCATCTCGGGAGTGTTGCCCAGCAGCGCACCGACGTGCAGGGGTCGTTGGGGGTCGGCGATACCGATCAATGCAGCAGCGGCAGCCGAGGCGTCCGCCAGATGCTCGCGCCAACTCCACACCCGGTCGCCGTATCTGACCGCGGGAGACGAGTCACCGACGCGGGTGCGAAGCAATTGCTGAACAGTGTCCGCCACGGCTCACCCCTTTCCCGTCGGTCCCGCCAGGCTGGCACGTTACCGGCGCAGCTTTGGCTGCCTAGGGGGAAGGGCGATGTTCGTCGACGGGGGTGATGTGCTAACCGGTTTAGTCGTTGTCCATGCCCGGTGTCGTCTTGGACACCTGAACCAGGAACTCGTAATTGGTCTTGGTCTTTCGCAGTTGCGACATCAGCAGGTCGATGGCCTGGTGGGAATCCAGCCCCGACAGCACCCGACGCAGCTGGTGCACGATGCCGAACTCGTCAGGTGAGAGCAGCAATTCGTCCTTACGCGTGCCCGACGGGTTCACGTCGACGGCGGGGAATACCCGACGTTCGGAGATCTTGCGGTCGAGCTTGAGCTCGGCGTTACCGGTGCCCTTGAACTCCTCGAAAATAACTGTGTCACCGGTGGATCCGGTCTCCACCATCGCGGTGGCGATGATGGTCAGCGAGCCGCCCCCCTCGATGTTGCGGGCGGCGCCGAGGAAGCGCTTCGGCGGGTACAGCGCCGTCGAGTCGACACCACCGGACAGGATGCGGCCCGACGCGGGCGACGCGTTATTGTAAGCGCGTCCCAGGCGGGTGATCGAGTCGAGTAGCACGACGACGTCTTTGTCCTGTTCGACTAGCCGCTTGGCACGCTCGATCGCCAGTTCGGCCACCGAGGTGTGATCTGACGGGGGCCGGTCGAACGTCGAGGCGATGACCTCACCCTTGACCGATCGCGTCATATCGGTGACCTCTTCAGGCCGCTCGTCGACGAGCACGACCATCAGGTGGCATTCCGGGTTGTTCTTGGTGATCGCGTTGGCGATGTCCTGCAGGATCGTGGTCTTACCGGCCTTGGGCGGCGACACGATCAGCGCGCGCTGACCCTTGCCGATCGGCATGATCAGGTCGATGACGCGGGTGGTCAGCCGATCGGGGGTGGTCTCCAGGCGAAGCCGCTGGTTGGGATAGAGCGGGGTCAATTTGGAGAAATCGGGACGCTTCTTGGCGTCTTCCACCGGCCCGCCGTTGACGGTGTCCAGGCGCACCAACGGGTTGAATTTCTGCCGCTGGTTGGGCTGTTCGCCTTCCTTGGGCACCCGCACCGCGCCGGTCACCGCGTCGCCGCGGCGTAAGCCGTTCTTGCGCACCATGTTCATCGAGACGTAGACGTCGTGCGGGCCGGCGAGATAACCGGAAGTGCGCACGAATGCGTAGTTGTCCAGCACGTCGAGGATGCCGGCGACCGGCTGCACGACGTCGTCGTCACGCAGTTCGGTGTCACCGCCGTCGCCTGGCCGTTCGCCACGGCGCCGGCGTTCCCGGAATCGACGCCCTCTGCGGCCGCCGCGCCCGTCAGCGTCGTCATCTTGCTGGTTCGAGCCGCCGCGGTTCTGTTGTCCGCCCGAGCCCTGCTGATCGCGGCCCTTGTCGGAATC
>DASZKQ010000427.1:0-11813 GCA_035552835.1 Mycobacterium sp.
GTGGCGCGTCCTGTGTGGTGCTCATGTCAACCATCTTGACATATATCAGGTTGGTTGATATATCTGGGCTATGACTGAAGTGGAGAAGTTCGATTTCGATTTCGATCCGGCCTACCGCGGCGAGACCGCCGAGTTCGGGGCGGGTGTTCGACCGCCGTGGAGTCTTGGTGAGCCGCAACCGGAACTGGCGGCGCTGATCGATCAGGGCAAAATCAAGGGTGACGTGCTCGATGCCGGCTGCGGCGAGGCGGCGATGTCACTGCGTCTGGCGGCGTTGGGGCACAACACCGTCGGCCTGGATGCCTCGCCCACCGCCGTCGAGTTGGCCAAGGTCGAGGCGGCCAAGCGTGGGTTGACCAACGCCTCGTTCGAGGTGGCCGACATCACTGACTTCACCGGCTATCCGACCGGTTCCGAAGGCCGGTTCGACACGATCGTGGACAGCACGCTGTTCCACTCGATGCCCGTCGAGCTGCGCGACGGCTACCAACGATCAATCGTTCGCGCGGCCGCGCCCGGCGCGTCTTACTTCGTACTCGTCTTCGACCGGGCGGGCATGCCCGACGGTCCGGCCAACCCGGTCACCGAAGACGAGTTGCGCGATGTCGTCTCGCAATACTGGGTCATCGACGAGATCCGGCCGGCCCGGATTCACGCCAACTTCCCCGACGGCGATCATCCCGAGTTTCCCTTTGTGGACGTTCGCGATGAGGGCAACGGACGCAAGTCGCTGCCGGCCTGGCTGCTGTCGGCACACCTGGGCTGAAGTCGCGAAAGTCGTTACAGCCGAAGGAGTTGGCTGAACTCCTCCAGATGCGCCCGCACCTCGAGCGGACTGGCATAGATAGCGGCCGCGCCGGCGCCTTCCAAGGCCTCCCGCGGGATCCCGCCGCTGAGCACCGCTGCAGTCGGTACACCGGCACGTCGGCCCGCCTGCACATCCCAGACGGTGTCGCCGAGCATGATCGCCTCGGTCGAGTCGGCCTGGATGCGTTCCAGCGCGCTGGCCACGATGTCCGGATGCGGTTTCGCGCGCTCGGCGTCGGCGGCCGACGTCACCGCACAGATCAGGTCCTCGGCGTCGAGCGCATCCCGCAACGCGGCCAACTCCTCCTCTCCGGCCGACGTGGCGAGAACTGCTCGCCAGCCCAGTTCGACGATCGCCCCGAGCAATTCCCGCGCACCGGGAAGAGGACGCAGAAGCGGGGCGGAGTCGAGGAAGTAGCGCGTGTGCAGCTTTTTGACATGCGCGCCGTGCGCATCGGCCACTTCATCGCCGAGCAGGACGCGGACGAGTTCGTCACCTGAGCGGCCGATCAGCCCAAGGATCCGCCAGCACGGCACCTCCGTGCCGACGTCGAGGAACGCGCGGTGCCAGGCCACCACGTGGTGGAAGTTGGAGTCGACCAACGTGCCATCGACATCGAACAGGACGGCAGGTTTGCCGGCGGTGTCGAGACCCCGCGCGGATTTGACCTGGGTGGGATGCGCCATCAGAAGAAGGCCTTTCGGTTGAACGGGCACGCGGTGGGTACCCCGCACACGACCAAATAACGCAGCGGCCGAGGATCGAGAGAGTTGCCATGCCGAAGACAACAAAGAGCGGTAAGCCCAAGCAAAGCGAGTTGCCCAGCACGCTGCAACGCTCCGACGCCAAAGCGCAGCGCACGTTCGCCGAGGCGCATGACGCGGCCGCCGAACAGTACGGCAGCGAGGAACGCGCCCACCGAGTCGCCTACTCGGCGCTCAAGCACAGCTTCGAAAAAATCGGCGACCATTGGGAACCCAAGCAGCAAAAGGGCCCGTCGGACAAGCGCGCCGAGCGCGGGGGCTTGCACAACCCAATCCCGTCGGCCGAAGGCGTCGACGCCAATGCCAGCAAGCGACATCTGCTCGACATTGCCCGCCGGCTCGACGTGCGGGGCAGGTCGGCGATGGACAAATCGGAGTTGGTCGACGCGATCATGAAGCACAATCGTCAGGTCCAGGGCCGCTGAGCCTTCACAGTTCGTGCCTCACGGTGCGAGCTGGACATGACCCCGTGGCGGAGGCTCGGAAGGAGGCGCCTCCGGTTGTGGTGGGGGTCCCTCGGGTTGTGGTGCGGGTCCCTCGGGTTGTGGTGCGGGTTCCTCGGGTTGTGGTGGGGGTGCCACCGGCCGTTCTGCGCGAGGTGGCGGTGCCGCGACAGACGGTGCGATCGGCTTTACCGTCGGGGCAGGGATCTGAGGCGGATCAGGCGTGATCTCCCCCGAGGGGGCCGGCCTGATCAGTGCGGTGAGCACAGTGCCGGGTTCGCTAGATTCCAACTGGCCCTGCCCACGGTGTTCCGCCGCGAAAGCCTCACCGGCCGCTGATTTCTGCCACGCCGCCGGTGTTGCGATCACGTTCAATGTCTCTGGTAGCCTCCACAAATCGTTTGCGCAGTAGGCTCCGTTTTGCATGCCCGCAGTGACCTGGTGCGTCGGCTCGTTCGCCGCGGCATGAGCCCACTCAGATCGGGGCCACGTCGTCACCGGCAACTGTGCGGCACCGACCACGCTCGAGGCGGTGCTTATCAAGGCGGTGATCACCGCATACTCGGCATATATTCGCCGCCCACACATAGCCATCGTCTTCGACGGCGCTATCCCGTTATGTTCCGATACGGTCATACGCCTATATGGCCGTCGCGCCGTGCCCCTAATCTGCGGGTTTGCGCGAAAGTCCAGTGGTGATTCACGGCTACAGCCAGTTACGATAACCATCATTGCAGGCGCTAGACGCCTCCACTGTTACCGCTTGGTGTCGATTCAATAAGATGTCGAGCAGGTGATACCGAAGAAATGGAAATCCTGCTGTGCGCACCGGCATCACCAGCCTCGCAGCTCTGGTTGGCGTCTGGATGGTGCTGACCGGCGCAATTATTTGGGCTGGCGCGGCAGGTGCCGACCCAAGCCAGCAGGATCAGTTTGTGGCGCTGCTCCAACAAGAGCAGATTCCCGCCATCGATAACGTGCCGGGGCTCATCGCCCGAGCCCATGAAATTTGTGGCCAACTCGATGGCGGCGCCTCGGTTGAGACCGCAGTGAACGATGAGATGAACAGTGCGTATGGGGACAATCCGGTTTTGCGCCTATATCCCGCTCGCGTTAGAAGAACCGCGGTCAGATTCGTCACTGCATCAGTGGACGTCTACTGCCCAAGCCATCAAGGCCAGCTTCCGTAGCGTCCTGAGGGTGCGACTGCGTCTTAAATGATGCCCAGGCGAAATGTCTGTCAATCGTTTGTCCGAGCTCTGCTTTGGGGTACCCGCCTCGGGATGGGCAGGAGGAGACGGAGACGATGGCGGCCAACGACTCAAACGCAAAGCAGGAGCAACTCGAGGATTACCGGGTCGAGCGCGCGACCGGATATCTGACAACGCAGCAGGGTGTTCGGGTCGATCACACCGACGACTCGTTGACCGTGGGCGAACGCGGCCCCACGCTGCTGGAGGATTTCCACGCCCGGGAAAAGATCACCCACTTCGACCATGAGCGGATCCCGGAACGAGTGGTACACGCCCGTGGTGCCGGGGCATACGGATACTTCGATCCCTATGACGACTCATTGGCCGACTACACGGTCGCGAAATTCTTGACCACGCCGGGCAAGCAGACGCCGGTGTTCGTGCGGTTCTCCACCGTGGCGGGCTCGCGCGGGTCGGCCGACACCGTTCGTGACGTCCGGGGCTTCGCCACCAAGTTCTACACCGACCAGGGCAACTACGACCTGGTCGGTAACAACTTCCCGGTCTTCTTCATTCAGGACGGCATCAAGTTCCCGGATTTCGTGCATGCGGTTAAACCTGAACCGCACAACGAAATTCCGCAGGCGCAATCGGCGCATGACACCCTCTGGGACTTCGTGTCGCTGCAGCCCGAAACCTTGCACACGATCATGTGGCTGATGTCGGATCGGGCGCTGCCCCGTAGCTACCGAATGATGCAGGGCTTCGGCGTGCACACGTTCCGCTTCGTCAACGCCAAGGGCGAGGGCACGTTCGTGAAGTTCCATTGGAAGCCGCGGCTTGGGGTGCACTCGTTGATTTGGGACGAATGCCAGAAAGTCGCCGGCAAAGATCCCGACTTCAACCGGCGCGACCTGTGGGATTGTATCGAGGCCGGCCAGTATCCCGAATGGGAACTCGGCGTGCAGCTGGTGCCGGAGAGCGACGAGTTCAAGTTTGCCTTCGATCTACTCGACGCGACGAAAATCATTCCGGAGGAACAGGTTCCAGTCCGCACCGTGGGCAAGATGGTGCTCAACCGCAACCCGGACAACTTCTTTGCGGAGACCGAGCAGGTGGCCTTCTGCACAGCCAACGTGGTGCCCGGCATTGACTTCACCAACGACCCGCTGCTGCAGTTCCGCAATTTCTCGTATCTCGATACCCAGCTGATCCGCTTGGGCGGCCCGAACTTTGCCCAGTTACCGGTGAACCGGCCGGTTGCCAACGTCCATAACAACCAACACGACGGCTACAGCCAAACCGCCATTCCCAAGGGCCAAACCAGCTACTACAAGAATTCGCTGGCTGGGGGCTGCCCCGCACTAGCCGACGAGGACGTCTTCCGGCACTACACCCAGAAGGTGGACGGCCACAAGATCCGGCAACGGGCCGAGAGCTTCAAGGACTACTACAGCCAGGCACGGATGTTCTGGAAGAGCATGTCCCCGCCGGAAGCCAAACACATCGTGGCCGCATACGCCTTCGAGCTCGGCCATGTAGAAACCGTCGAAATCCGTTCGCGTGTCGTCGATCAACTCAACCTGGTCGACCACGACCTGGCGACCCAGGTCGCCACCGAACTCGGCCTGCCCGAGCCCGAGGAACAGGCCGTCGACGACAAGATGCCTGCGTCTCCCGCGCTGTCGCAGCTGAACACCGCCACCGACAGCATCGAAACCCGCAAGATCGCGGTGCTGGCCGCCGACGGTGTCGACGTGCGCGGCATTGAACGGTTCGTCGAGGCGATGCGCAAGCGTGGCGCGATACCCGAGGTGTTGGCGCCCACCGCGGGCGGGACACTCGTTGGCGGGTCCGGGGGTGAGATCGCGGTCGACCGGTCCTTTACCAGTGTGGCGTCGGTTCTCTACGACGCGGTCGTGGTGCCGTGTGGGCCGCAGGCAATGGAGACTCTCGGCAACGACGGGTACGCGCTGCATTTCGTGACCGAGGCCTACAAGCACCTCAAAGCCGTCGCGGCGTTCGGCGCGGGTATCGAACTGCTTCGCAAAGCAGGGATCGACGAGCCGCTTGCCGACGGCCGGGACGTCGTGACTGCCGCCGGCGTCGTATCCACCACGGCGGCCCAAGACGACCTTTCGGACCAGTTCTTTGAGGAGTTCGCAGCTGCGCTAGCCAAGCATCGGGCCTGGGAGCGCGAAACCGAATCGGTCCCGGCCTGACGTTGAATGGCCTACGGCGCCATTCCGCGCCGGCGTTTTTTACCGAGCCCGCACCACCGATGTTTGTCCCGCTCATCGGCTGGTGAAAAATGCTGTGCAGAGAGCGCTAGCGCGTTTCGCCGCGACACCACTAAATGTCGTACGTGTAATTCATATTTTGAATAACCGTCCGGCGCGTTTCCGCAGGTCACGCACCCACTATTTAGGCTTTGGGCGCTGGTGTTTGACGCGGGCGTGGGTGGGTATTGGAAACTACGTGCGGTTTCCGCCCGCGAATTTTTCGAGCGAGCCGCTCGATCAGAAGAAACGAACATCACGAAACGAGAGGAGTTAGCGTGAAGTTCACTTCGACTACCGTAAAGACGGCGATCGGAGCTGCCGGTATTGCGACGGCCGGGGTTTTCACTGCCGCGACAGCCGTTGCCGCGCCCCCCACGATCCAGGGATTCGGCACTAGCGAGCAGCTGGTGGACGGCCCACTGGTCACCGCCTACACGGTGAGCAACTTGCAGCCGTCCAACGCCACGGTTCCCGGCTACACACCGCAGGGGCACCTCTACCAGGCGAACATCACCGCGCAGGCGAACAGCGGGACGGTTACGCCGCTGGTTTCGGACTTCAATGCCCGCGCGGCTAACGGTCAGCAGTACCGGGTAGTTGACACCGCGCCGCTTCCAAACGGTCTTAGCCCGGCGCCGATCACCCAAGGCAACCAGGCCAGCGGGACGATCTACTTCGACGTCACCGGCGCGCAGCCGAATCAAGTCGTCTACAACGACGGTGTTCAGGACGTCCTCCTCTGGACGCACAACACCTAACGCCAGCGTTCGGTAGGCACTAGGCCCATTGTCGACCTCCCCGCGTCATGGCTTTTGCTTTTGACGCGGGGAGGCCGCGTTTCACCCAGAATTGCGTTCCGCATGGCGCTTCGGCAGTCCGAACCGCTTCGCGCGACGCTCAATTGGAGCCAGCATGAGTACGAACGACCATAGATCCGCGAATGTGCGTGAGCAGGCACGCCAACAGGCCGATCGGGCGCGAGCCGCGATGGAAGACAAGCGCGAGGGCCAAGAAGGCGGCCTCAGCGGCTGGGTAGCGGAGCGTGCCGGCGAATGGGATCTCAGCGGCTTCGATGAGACCACCATGCAGCGCCAGAAGTTCTTCTGGAATGTGCTGGTGGACTATTGGTTTCGGATGGAGATCGACGGCTGGGAAAACATCGGAGACCCGCCGGTGTTGCTCATCGGTATTCACTCTGGCGCGCCGTTTGTCTGGGATGCCTGGACTGTCGGCCTGCAATGGTGGCGACGGTTCGGCCAGGAGCGTCAACTGCACGGCACCGCACACGACGCATTGATGGCGATTCCCGGTTTCGGCCGCTACTTTCGTGCAATGGGCGTGTTACCCGCGGCCCCCGATGCCATCGCGACCGCGCTCGCCAAAGGCCGCGACGTAGCGCTGTGGCCCGGCGGTGAGGTGGACTCGCTGCGGCCGTGGTCTGAGCGCGACCAGGCAAACCTGGCCGGTCGAAAAGGCTTCGTGAAGATGGCGATTCGCGCCGGTGTTCCGATCGTGCCGATCGCGACTGTGGGAGGCGCTGACGCCATGCCGGTGCTGATTCGCGGTGATCGGCTTTCGCGGTTCCTGCGGTTGGACCGGCTGTTGCGGCTCAAAGTGTTTCCGCTCGCCATCTCGCTGCCCTGGGGAATCGCCCCGGCAGCGCTGCCGCAATTGCCGCTGCCGACCAAGATCAGGACGCGATTCATGCAACCGGTCGAGCTCGACAACGACCCGGCGCGCGCCGACGACGACGAGTACGTCGACCGCAAGTATCACGAAGTTCAGGGCAGCATTCAACGCGGTATGGACGCGCTGGCCCGCAAGCGGGCGTTCCCGTTGTTCGGCTGAGCACAGCCGAGCGAATGGTGAAAACTGCTGCGGCCAAGCAGCTTTGACTGAAGGTACATGACGGGCCCGATCCGCTGGACCGGGCCCGTCATGTACCAAGCTTAATTCTGGTGGGATTCCTGCCTCTTTTCAGCGGCGTTTGCGCTACCGCGAGCCGCGTCAGCTTCGGCTTCCCTCTTGGCAGCATCGCGCTGGGCGTCGCCCTTGTCCTGCTGGGCCTTGCCCTCACGGGAGAGGTCGTCTTGCCCCAGCACGGCTCCGGCTGCTTCTTTGGCCTTGCCCTTCACGCCTTCGACGACGCCGCGCACGCCTTCTTCGGGTCCACTCTTCTTGTCGTCTGACATGGAGTCCTCCTTGCAGGCTCGTATCGACGAGCTATCTCTTTCCCCCCGGCCGATTTTCTTGACCGGTTTCGCAGCGGGAACCCTTGGTTGGTTCTCTGCGCCGCGTGTCGGCGGATTCCCCTGCCGTCGAGCAATCAAACCTCTCTGGCCGCCTAGCGACTGCGACTGTTGCGAGGCGATTCCTAAATCGCTGGTAGGACGCCCCAAGTAGAACGCTGTGAAACCGAACACGACGAATTCGGCGGCACGAGGGCCTCGTTTCCGGTGCCTGGGGTCCGGGTATGCGAGAGGACGATGACAACGTCGCTCTGGCTCGCCGACCGAAGTGGGCCGCATAACGAAGCAAGTTTGGGACAGCCATCCGCCGATGTGGTGGTCGTCGGCGCAGGTATTGCCGGTCTGTTGACGGCAGTGCTGTTGGCCCGCGCCGGCAAGAACGTGTTGGTGTTGGAGGCACGCAGTGCCGGTGCGGTGACCACTGGCAACACGACCGGCAAGATCAGCCTGCTGCAGGGCACCACGTTGTCGAGGATCGTGGCTCGCCACGGTGCGGATATCGCGCGTGACTACGTCCGCGGAAACCGGGAGGGCCAGGATTGGCTGCTGCGGTACTGCGAATCAAACAATATTTCGGTGCAGCGCGAGGATGCCTATACCTATGCGCAGTCCGCCAAGGAAGTGCCGTCAGCGCGCGCCGAGTTAACGGCCTGCCGGCTCGCCGGACTCGACGCCGATTGGGACGACGACGCCGGTGTCCCGTTTCCATATCACGGCGGTGTGCGCCTGGCTGACCAGGCTCAGTTCGATCCAATGCCATTGCTGGACAGTCTGATTGAAGAACTCGTCAACCGCGGAAGCCGAGTGGCTGAAGGTGCCCGGGTACGTTCGGTGTCGCAGCATCGCGACCGGGTGCGGTTGCGGGTGCACACCGAACAGGGCGAAGAGGACGTTGGTGCCGAGCAGTGCGTGCTTGCTACCGGCATCCCGATCCTGGATCGCGGTGGATTTTTCGCGAGAGTCAAACCCAACAGGTCCTACTCCTTTGCATTCGACGTTCCGGGTGACATCACCCGGCCAATGTTCATCTCCGCCGGTTCGCCGACCAGGTCGGTGCGCTATGCCGCGGTCGACGGCGGCGAGCGTCTCGTCGTTGCGGGTGCGGGCCACACGGTGGGCCGCAAGAGTCCCACTGCCGAGGTGGACGATTTGTCGTCGTGGGCGCAGAAGTACTTTCCGGGTGCTGTGGTGACGCACCAGTGGTCAGCGCAGGACTACACGCCAATCGACCGGTTACCTTATGTCGGCCCGATCTTGCCTGGCGGCGAAAAGATCTTTGTTGCAACGGGTTTCAATAAGTGGGGTCTCACCGCAGGCGTGGCCGCGGGCCTTATCCTCAGTAGCCGGATTCTGGGCGGGCGGATGGACTGGGCGCGCGCGTTCGCGGCGTGGAGCCCGCACGAGGTAACCGGCATCACCACGGCAATGCAAGCCAATCTCGAAGTCGGGTTTCACATGACCAAAGGGTGGCTGATGCCGATCGCGCGTTTAGGCAGCTCTGCGCCGAGCGAAGGCGGCGTGGTCACCGGGCCGCCCTGGCATTTACAGGCGCGGTGCGCGGTTGATGGTGTGCGACACCAGGTTTCGCCGGTATGTCCGCATTTGGGCGGTATCGTGAACTGGAACCAAGCCACCCAGTCCTGGGAGTGCCCGCTGCACGGATCGCGATTCGCTCCGGATGGCGCCCTGCTGGAGGGACCGGCCACTCGCGGCCTCACCGCGTCCTCGTAGTGAGCAAGCGGGCTTGGGTCGGCATTTTCCTGATGGCAGGCGTCGCCCGGTGCGCATGGACCGGGGTCGGAATTGATACCCGCGACAAGCACGGCGAACGACAATCCAGTTGACTCTCGGGACGCGCAGCCTGGCCATAAGGCAGGATGGACCCTGCTGTTTTGGGATAGTCGTCTTGGGGGATAGCTGGATGGCGCCCTCCCATGCGAGGAGTCTGATGACGGACCAGGAGCCGACAAGCACCAACGGCGCCGACGCATTTCCACCGGACGACCCAAATCGGCCCAAGTACGCGCGAGTGCTGCTCAAACTCGGCGGCGAGATGTTCGGCGGCGGACAGGTCGGACTAGATCCCGATGTGGTGGCGCAAGTGGCCCGCCAGATCGCCGAGGTGGTCCGCACCGGTGTGCAGGTCGCTGTTGTCATCGGCGGCGGCAACTTCTTCCGTGGTGCACAACTTCAGCAACGCGGCATGGAGCGCACCCGCTCAGACTATATGGGGATGCTCGGCACCGTCATGAATAGCCTTGCGTTGCAAGACTTTCTAGAAAAAGAGGGCATCGTCACCCGGGTCCAGACCGCAATCACGATGGGCCAGGTCGCCGAGCCGTACATTCCCTTGCGGGCGCGGCGCCATCTGGAAAAAGGACGTGTGGTGATTTTCGGTGCCGGCATGGGGCTGCCGTATTTCTCGACCGACACCACAGCCGCACAGCGGGCATTGGAGATCGGCGCCGATGTGGTGTTGATGGCCAAGGCGGTCGACGGCGTCTTCACCGAGGATCCG
Source organism: Mycobacterium sp. (assembly GCA_035552835.1). Lineage (GTDB taxonomy): Bacteria > Actinomycetota > Actinomycetes > Mycobacteriales > Mycobacteriaceae > Mycobacterium. Next base: position 10,258 of record DASZKQ010000427.1, read on the forward strand.
CGCGTGAATCCCCACGCCGAGCTGCTCACCGCGATTACGCACCGGGAAGTCATCGACCGAGGCCTGCGGGTGGCCGACGCCACCGCCTTCAGTTTGTGCATGGACAATGGCATGCCGATTCTGGTGTTCAACCTGCTTACCGATGGCAATATTGCTCGCGCGGTTGCAGGTGAGAAGATCGGAACGCTGGTGAGCACCTGACGGGAGAAGCGGCGCAGACATGATTGACGAGACCCTCTTCGATGCCGAAGAGAAGATGGAGAAAGCGGTGTCGGTGAGCCGTGACGACCTGTCGACCATCCGGACCGGCCGCGCAAATCCGGGCATGTTCTCCCGCATCGCTATCGACTATTACGGTGCGACCACCCCGATCACCCAGTTGGCCAGCATCAATGTGCCCGAAGCGCGCCTAGTCGTCATCAAGCCGTACGAGGCGAGCCAGCTGGGGGCCATCGAGACGGCGATTCGCAACTCCGACCTGGGCTTGAATCCGACCAACGACGGCACGCTGATCCGGGTCGCCGTGCCCCAGCTGACCGAGGAACGGCGCCGCGAACTCGTCAAGCAAGCCAAGTCCAAGGGCGAAGACGCCAGGGTCTCGGTCCGCAACATCCGCCGCAAGGCGATGGAGGAATTGCATCGCATCCGCAAGGAGGGCGAGGCCGGCGAGGACGAGGTCGCGCGCGCGGAGAAGGACCTGGACAAGACCACACATCAGTACGTGACCCAGATCGATGAGCTGGTCAAACACAAAGAAGGCGAGCTGCTGGAGGTCTAACGGCCCTCAGCAAACGACGGCCGTGGCAGAAACGGATACCGGCGCAGACACCCCGGCCGAGGGTTCGGTGCAAGAGCCCTCGGAAAGGAAGCGAAAGAAGCCGAAGAAGAAGAAGTCTCGGGCCGGCCGAAACCTGCCGGCTGCGATCGCCGTCGGCGGGGCTATCGGCCTCACGATCATCGCGATCTTGATATTCGACCGATACCTGTGGGTCCCCCTGGTCGCCGCCGCCATTGCCATGGCCTCCTATGAGGTGGTGCGGCGGCTGCGCGAGGCCGGTTACCTGATACCGGTCATTCCGCTTCTGATCGGCGGACAAGCCATGGTCTGGCTGACCTGGCCGTTTCACGTGAAAGGCGCGCTGGCCGGCTTCGGCGCCACGGCCGTGGTGTGCATGTTCTGGCGGCTGGCGCTTACCGGCAGGCCCGCGCCGGACGGCTCGGCCAGCACCGACACGTCGGCGAACTTCCTGCGGGATGTGGCGGCCACGGTCTTCTTGGCCGCCTGGGTGCCATTGTTCGCGTCGTTCAGTGTGCTGCTGGTCTATCCGCACGACGGATCGGGTCGGGTGTTTTGCCTGATGATCGGGGTGGTTTTTTCGGACGTCGGCGGCTACGCGGTGGGCGTGCTGTTCGGCAAGCATCCGATGGTTCCGGCGATCAGCCCGAAAAAATCCTGGGAGGGACTGGCCGGTTCGCTGTTGTTCGGGGTCACCGCGACCGCGCTGACGGCGATCCTGCTGGCGCACAAACCAATCTGGGTCGGGGTGCTGCTGGGC
>DASZKQ010000428.1:0-1640 GCA_035552835.1 Mycobacterium sp.
CGTCCGACACCGACTTCGCGGTGGTGCGTGCGACGGCCCGCGCGACGGCCGGCGTGCTGGATGACCTCGGACTGGCGTGCTACGTCCAAACCACTGGTTCGCGTGGGCTGCACGTGGTGGTCCCAGTGCGTCCCGACACCGATTTCGACACCGCCCGGCAGTTCGCCCGCGACGTCGCCGAGGTGGTCGCGGCCGACGATGCCAAGCACCGCACCGTGGAAGTGCGAAAGGACAAGCGGGTCGGCCGAGTGTATCTCGATGTGATGCGAAACGCGTACGCGCAGACGGCGGTTGCACCGTATTCGGTCCGGGCGCGCGCCGGCGCGCCGGTGGCTACCCCGCTGGAGTGGGATGAGTTGGATACCCGCGGCTTGCGGGCCGACCGATTCACCATCCGCGACGTCCCGAAACGACTGGCCGGGCAACGTGATCCGTGGGCCGACATGTTCCGTCATGCGCGCTCCCTGAGCGGTCCTGCGAAGCGCCTGGCGAAGCGTCGTGCCTGAACTGCCTGACGTGGAAGGGTTTCGGCGCGAGCTGGCCGGCGTGCTGCCCGGCCGTCGCATTCAGCACGTGCAGGTTCACGATCCCGGCATTCTGCGCAACACCACCGCTGCAATGCTCGGACGCCGCTGCACCGGGCACCGCTTTGGTCCCCCACGACGGCATGGCAAGTGGCTGATCCTGCCCACCGACGGCCCGACACTGCTCGTGCACAGCGGCATGACGGGCCATCCGTACTACGCCGCCAACGGTGCCGAGCCGAAAGGGTATGAGCGGCTGGTGGTGTCTCTGGATAGAGGCGAACTGCGCTATGCCGACCTACGCAAGTTGCGCGGGGTGTGGCTGGCCGCCGACGAGGACGACGTCGCCGACGTGATGGGTCCGCACGGACCGGATGCATTGGGCATTGACCTGCGGGCGTTTCGCGATGCGCTTTCCGGGCGGCACGGTCGGCTGAAACCGACCCTGATGGACCAGTCGGTGATTGCCGGCCTCGGCAACCTGCTCACCGACGAAATCTGCTGGCGGGCCAGGATGCGACCGACTCGTCCCGTTGCAGAGCTGGACGCCGACGAAGTCAAGCACCTGCACGCCGCGATGACCCAAGTGCTGCGCACCTCGGTGCGACACGGCCGGGTGCCTGGCCTGCCACGCTGGCTCACCGCGGTGCGCGATGAGCCGGACCCGAGTTGCCCGCGCTGTGGCACCCGACTCGCACACGGCCGAGTCGGCGGCCGGACGTCGTTGTGGTGCCCCCGCTGTCAGCCCTAGCAGCCGTAACGGCTGGTCCCCCGATGGCGCGGCGCGTAATCTCTGCAGCCATGAGCTCCAGCAAGCGCCAATGGATGCCGCTCGCCGCGTTGATGATTGTCGTGGCCGGCTCTCAGTTAAGCCCGGCAACCGCGAGGGCTGATCTGCACAACGTCACCTACCGAGCCAGGATCGACGGGGTGGCACCTGGTAGCCAGGCCACATTCGTAATCAACGGCGGCCAGACCAATACCGCCGGCCTGAGCACGGTGCCCGGCAACGCATTCGAGGCGAACACGGTGCTACCCGATCCACAGCAGGCCGGCATGCGGATCGTGGTTCATTGGCCCTATTCGGCGAATGTGCACTGCGAGATCGACGTGGAC
>DASZKQ010000429.1:0-3156 GCA_035552835.1 Mycobacterium sp.
TCAGCGATGCAAGATCGGGGGACTGTATATGTCCGGCAACTGGCAGATATCCAACAACGCGTTCAGACGCCAGCCGAGGTTGCAATGGCACACATCGGCATTCGGATCGAAGAATGAGCCGTAAGGACATGGCAGCGGCTGGCACGCATTCGAATGCGGGCTCCACCATTGGCCGTCGTCACATGGCGCCGAACTCGCCGTCGGCGGCGTCATGGCCCCCATCGGCATCAGCGCCATCGCGGCGACTAGTGCAAGGAGGCGAACGGACTTCCTCATGTGCCGGCCTCCCCTACAGGGTACGTCTAGGGCGGGCCAAAGACTGGTCCGTCGATCGAATCGACGGAAGCAAACGAACTGACCGGCTGGCGGCGCAGTCGGCGCGGTCGGTGTACCGGATACCCCAGGGCAATCACCGCGGCCAGGGCCAGCGGGTCGGGCGCTCCGAGCAAAACCTTCACCTGCTCCTCTTCGCGGATCGCAATCGTGGTGATGACACCGCCCAGGCCCTCGTCATGAGCGGCCAACAGAATGCTCCACGCGAACGGGTAGATCGAGGCGCCGCCGGCGAACGTGTAGCGGTCCGCGTCGCGGTCGACGGCCGCCAACAGCGATAGGTCGGCGAACAGCGCCAGCAAAACCGGCGCTTCGTCGAATCGCTCAGCGAAACCCCCTGGCGCCGCAGGGTTTTCGGCGGCAAGGGCGCGGGCCTCGGCGTCACGGTCGTTGGTCGGTGCCCACGGCCGCAAGCCGGCGACGCTCAACGCCAGATAATCCCTGGATCCGGCCAGGTAGGAATCCCGCAGCCGGCGCCGCCGCTCGGGGTCCTTGATCACCACGATGCGCCACGCCTGCGCATTCCCGCCGCTGGGCGCGAACCTGGCGGTGTCGAGCACCCGGGCCAGCACGGTGTCGTCGACGGGTTGGTCGGTGAAATCGCGAACCGCCCCGGTGCTGAGCAACGCGTCGTTGAGTTCCATCGGCTATCGACCTAGCAACAAGTCGACGTTGGTGTGGAAGAGACCCGGCATCTCAGGCACGGCGCAGCCCATCCGGCGGTAGTCGTCGAGCGGTGTCGCGGTGCTCTCGGAGTGCGGGTAGTCGCTGCAGAACATGAACACGTCGCCGGTCGCCTCGGTCAGCCGCTTGGGATCTTCGTAGGAGAACGACGACACGCGGACGTGATCGAGGAAATACTCGCTCGGTCGACGGGACAGCTGCGCCACCGGCTTGCCGTTCAGCTGGGTGGTGAAGTCGGAGGCGCCGTCCAGCAACAGCAGGAACTGCGGCACCCAGGACGAGCTGAGTTCGACGACGCCGAAGCGCAGACGAGGATGACGATCGAAGACGCCGTGCAAAATCAGGTCGGTCAACGCCAACGCCGGCGGCACCCACAGGAACACCGCTTCGGTTGCGGGCACCAGATCGTCGGCCGGCTCGTCGGGATACCAACAATCGTCGAACACCCGCACCTGATCGGCGACGTGAAAAACCGGGGTAACGGCATGGTCGACAAACGCAGACCACATCCGGTCATGATCAGGATGCGACAGCGCCCGACCGTCCACCGGTCCAGCGCCGATCATGGCCAACATGACACCGGCGGCCGAGAGCGTATCCAGTTGCGCCTCAAGCCAATCCGGGTCGCGCAGGGTCAGGTGTGCGACCGGATGCAATCGCCCTCGACCCTCGCGCCGCACCTCGGCGCACCAGCGGTTCCACGCCGTCATGTTGGCGGTCAGCGCGGGAAGCGACGACGCCAGCCGGCGTTCCCACAGCAGACCGTAGTTGGGGAACACGACCGCCTCATCAAGACCGGCTTCGTCCAGCCATTGCACGCGAGATGCGGGCGAGAAGTACGGGGCGGGTAATGCCTCCGCGTAGCGGTAGGACGCCGGCTCACCGGCCCGTTGGCGCTTGCGGTGATCCCCGCACGACGCGGTGTCACCGGGACGATGGACGTCGGCCAGCCCAAGGTGACCGCCGCGCCAGCTCAGCCAGGTGTAGCCGAGCTCGTCGTCAACTAAGCTCAGCGCGTCGTGGCGGGCGGCCGGGTCGATGAAATCGGTCCATAGCGAACCGCTCTCATACAGGTGCTGGTCCGAGTCGACGATAGGAACCACATCGCTTGTTTTCCCACGCTGCTAGCCGCGCGTCAAGACGCCGTGGCTGGTCAGCTCACGACGGCGTAGTGGCACACTGGTGGCTGGCGCGGTTCGTGGGCCGTTCCGGTCCGATACCGACTCACAGACCAACAGAAAAGATCGTTTGCCGTCATGAACCAAATGGTTGTCTTTTTACCCCTGCTCATCGTGGTGGGCGCATTCATGTTTTTCGCCTCTCGGCGGCAAAAGCGCGCGATGCAAGCCACCATCGACCTGCACGAGTCGCTGCGCGTCGGCGACCGGGTGCACACCACCTCTGGGTTGCAGGGAACTGTCACGCGCATCACCGACGACAACGTGGACCTCGAGATCTCGCCTGGAGTGGTGACCACCTGGATGAAGCTGGCAATCAGGGACCGCGTCGAGCCGGAGATCCTGGACACCGAGGCCGAGGAGGCTGACGATTTAGCCGACGACTCGGAGCGGCTGCCCAAGGACTGAGGTTGGCGACCCGCCACGTACCCTTTGCGGGTGCAGTCGAACTGATCGACGCGCGACAACCGAGCGGGCCGGTGACGACCCGCGAGGACCGGATGAGGAGACTTAACACGTGGCATCGCCTTCGACGCCGGTGCACCCCGCCCGTTACCTGACGGTATTCCTGATCCTGCTCATCGGCGTTTACCTGCTGGTGTTCCTTACCGGAGACAAGCGGGCTGCCGCGAAGCTCGGCATCGACCTGCAGGGCGGCACTAGAGTCACGCTGACGGCACGAACCCCGGACGGATCGCGGCCGACACGGCAAGCGCTGTCTCAGGCGCAGCAGATCATCAGCGCCCGGGTCAACGGTCTGGGTGTCTCAGGTTCTGAAGTCATTGTCGACGGCGATAACCTGGTCATCACGGTTCCAGGCAAAGACAGCAGCGAGGCGCGCAACCTGGGGCAGACAGCACGGTTGTACATCCGTCCGGTGATCCAGGCGATTCCGGCGGAGAGTGGTCCGCTACCACTGCCTGCTCCGCGCGGGCGACCGAGGCTGCCGCTTGGACGGCAG
>DASZKQ010000430.1:0-3634 GCA_035552835.1 Mycobacterium sp.
AACTCACCGATGGAACCCACCAGCTCGACGATGTCCTCGGCGCGAGTGATCACCTCCGCGCCGGCGCGCAGCAGGGCGTGGCATCCCGTCGACGACGACGAGGTCACCGGCCCGGGCACCGCGCCCACTATCCGGCCCAACGCTCGGGCCCATGCGGCGGTGTTTGCCGCGCCGCTGCGCAAACCGGCCTCCACCACCACCGCCGCGCCGGCAAATGCCGCGACCAACCGATTGCGCGTCAGAAACCGGTGCCGCGCAGGACGCACCCCCGGCGGATATTCGGTGACCAACAATCCATTGCTGCCGATCCGATGCAGCAATCCGGAATGCCCAGCGGGATAAGGGATATCAAGTCCCCCGGCCAAGACTGCGACAGTGACACCCTCCACCGCCAGCGCCGCGCGGTGGGCCGCGCCGTCAATGCCGTAAGCACCGCCGGAGACCACCGCGACGTCCTGCTCGGCCAGCCCGGCCGCCAGATCGGCAGCCACCTGCTCGCCATAGCTGGTCGCCGCCCGTGTTCCGACGACGGCGGCCGCCCGCTGTGCCGTATCACAGAGCCGTGCCGGTCCCATCGCCCACAACACCAACGGCGGTCTGCCATGCGGCTTCGCCGCGACTGCGTCGCTGCCGAACGCGGTGAACGCCAGTATCGGCCACTCATCGTCGTGGGGCGTGATCAGCCGACCACCGCGGCGCGCAAGCAACTCGAGATCGTCTGCCGCCCTGTCGATTTCGCGTCTTGCTTCGATGTGGCGAGCCAGGTTGTCATCGACCTGACCCCGCCGCACGCGTTCGGCCGCTGCTACCGGCCCCACCCGATCCACCAGGGCGGCAAGTTCAGCGCAGGGCGGTTCGACCACCCGGGACAGGTAGGCCCATGCTCGCAGCGTCAGGTCGGTCATCGGGCAGCTCCGGGTTGGCGGAAGCTCAATGCGACGGCCACATCGTCGCGTCCGGGTGACGTGCGCCCCGCCAGATCGGCCAGTGTCCAGGCGACTCGCAGTGTGCGGTCGACGCCCCGGATGCTGAGCAGACCCCGTTCCAGCGCGCTGCGCAACGGCTGCATCGCCGCACTGCCAAGCCGGAACCGGCGCCGCAGCAGCGTTCCGCTGACCTCGGCATTGGTGCGAAATCCGTGTGGGCGCCAACGCTCCGTGGCCGCATCCCGGGCCAATGCCACCCTGCTGCGGACCTGGGCCGTCGACTCGGCCTCGGTGGCCGCGAACGCGCTCATCCGCACCGGATGCATTTCCACTCGCAAGTCGACACGATCCAGCAGCGGCCCTGACAACCGGCCCAGGTAGCGGCGTTTGACCGCTGCCGCGCAGATGCAGTCACGCGGATCCGCCGGGGCGCAGGGACACGTATTAGCGGCCATAACCAATTGAAAGCGGGCCGGATAGCATGCCACCCCGTCACGGCGGGCAAGGCGAATCTCGCCGTCCTCCAACGGTGTTCGCAATGCCTCCATCACGTTCACGCTGATCTCGGCGCATTCGTCGAGAAAAAGGACCCCGCGGTGCGCCCGGCTGACGGCACCCGGCCGCGCCATTCCCGAACCGCCACCGACCAGCGCTGCGACGCTGGAACTGTGATGCGGCGCGACGAAAGGCGGCCGGGTGATCAGCGGGGTGGCATCCGACAGCAGGCCGGCCACCGAGTGAATGGCGGTGACCTCCAACGACTCAATGTCTGACAGTTTCGGCAGAAGCCCCGGAAGACGTTGTGCCAGCATGGTTTTACCTACCCCCGGCGGGCCGGTGAGCATCAGGTGATGTGCCCCGGCGGCGGCCATTTCGACGGCGAAGCGGGCCTGGGTCTGCCCCACGACATCGGCCAGGTCCACCGACGACTCGACCTCCGGAACGACTCCGCTGGTCCGCTCGTCGAGCTGCGCTGATCCGCCGAGCCAGGCCTGTAGCTGCGCCAGGGTGCGCACGCCCCACACCTCGATGCCGTCGACCAGGCTGGCTTCTGGCAGGTTCTCCACCGGAACCACCGCGGCTTTCCAGCCCCCACCTTTGGCCGCCAGCACGGCCGGCAGCACCCCGCGCACCGGCCGAACCCGTCCGTCGAGAGCCAACTCGCCCAGCACCACGATCGCCTCCAGCTGCCGCCACGGCGTCTTCCGCTGCGCCGACAACACCGCGGCCGCCAAGGCGAGGTCGTACACCGAGCCCATCTTCGGCAGCGTTGCCGGTGAAAGCGCCAGCGTGAGGCGAGACATCGGCCAGCGGTTGTTGCAGTTGGTGATCGCTGCCCGGACCCGGTCTCGTGACTCCTGCAACGCAGCGTCAGCCAGACCTACCAGGTGCACACCCGGCAGGCCCGAGGTGATGTCGGCTTCGATCTCGACGATCTCGCCGTCCAATCCCAGCACCGCGACCGAAAACGCACGCCCCAATGCCATCAGCCGATGCCCTGCAGGTGGCTGATTTCCGGAGTCCGACGCCGACCGATGCGCACGCCGATCACGTCGAGGCGGACCGCCGCCCAATGTTGCTCCTGGGTACCCAGCCACATCGCGGCCAGCCGACGCAGTCGGCGGGCCTTTTGATCGGTCACCGCTTGCGCGAGACCGCCGAAACCGTCGCCGGTACGGGTCTTGACCTCGACGAACACCACCGTGTTGGTGGTCGGGTCGACGGCGATCACATCCAGCTCGCCGTATCGGCAGCGCCAATTGCGAGTCAGGATCCGCAACCCCAGTCCGATCAGGTGATCGGTGGCCAACTGCTCGCCGAGCGCTCCGATTTCGGCCCGCGTCAACATCGTCATGCGGCCACACTGCGGCAGTGCACCGACGCGGATATCCGTCGCGCTGCCGTCGAGGCGAGACGGCGTCCAGTTATCCCCAGTTGCGCCGCCGTCCACAGCATGCATTGCATCCGGGGTTTACCCGCCGTTAACATCACGTTCAGGCGATGAGGCTCGCCTTTAACCGCCGTACCGGCTGATGGCTTCTACCCGTGGTGCATGGGGTTAGAAGGCGGGGTGGGACCTGTGAGTCGAGATCCCCTTATCGCGCGGCGGATTCAACGAATTCACCTAGTGGTGCGCGGTATCACGCGTCATCGCGCGGCAGCATGCCGTTCCGTAGAGATCATCAACCGCAATTCACACCTATGAGAGGAAGACCGATGTCATTCGTCACGACGCAACCTGAGGCGCTCAGCGCCGCCGCCACCAGCCTGGCGGGTATCGGCACGACGATGAGTGCGCAGAATGCCGCCGCCGCGGCGCCGACCACCGGCCTGATACCTGCCGCTGCCGACGAGGTGTCGACGCTGACGGCCGCGCAATTCGCCGTCCAGGCACAGATGTACCAGGCAATCAGCGCGCAAGCAGAGGCGATTAATCAGTTACTCGTCAGCACGCTCCGAACGAGTGCAACGTCATACGCGGTCACCGAAGCCGCCAACGCCATAGCAGCCGGTTAAGACGGGATACGGCAATGGATTTCGCGACGTTACCGCCGGAGGTCAACTCAGGCAGAATGTATGCCGGCCCCGGCTCGGGGCCGATGCTCGCGGCGGCTACCGCGTGGAATGGGTTGGCCGCCGAGCTCCAATCCACGGCAACGTCCTACGGTTCGGTGATCTCCGAGCTGAGCGGCGGCCCGTGGCTGGGT
>DASZKQ010000431.1:0-2939 GCA_035552835.1 Mycobacterium sp.
GGTCGCGGCGATAGGAACTCAACGTGTTTGGCGCCACGCCCCGCTCGATCGTCAGATGGTCGAGGTAGCCCTGCAGTTGTGTCTCCAGCACAGGCGCGGTCATTGCTCGGCCTTTCGCGCGACGAACGCCGTCGGCTTGTCCATCCAGGCGCTGTCCACCGGACGCGGGTCCGCGAAGCCGGTGGTCACCGCATGGGCGGCCAGAATGCCGGCAACAGCAATGGCATTGACGATCTCACCGCTGAATACCTTACGGGCGGCCTCCACCAGGGGATACCACTGCAATGTCATGTCGGCTTCTTCGTCGTGCGCCTCGGGCCGGTCCACGTCACTCAATCCGGTAGCCAGATAGACGCGCACCGATTCGTCACTGAACCCTGGCGTGGAATCGAGGTCGACGAGCACCTGCCAAGTGCTGGCTTGCAGGCCGGCCTCCTCCTGCAGCTCCCTGGCAGCGGTCAGATGTGCTGCCTCGCCGCGGACATCGAGCAGCCCGGCAGGCAGCTCCCACAACCGCCTTCCAAATGCGTGACGGTACTGATAAACCAGCGGGATCTTGCCGTCGTCGTCCATCGCCACAATGCCGACCGCGCCGAAGTGCTCGACGACGTCTCTGGTGACGACTTTGCCGCCGGGCATTCGCACCTGATCACGACGCAGCGCGAAAATCTTTCCGGTGTACAGCGTTTCGGATGACGCCGTCTCGAAAACGTGCTCAGCCACGGGTTGCGGGCTCGGGTAGCGGCCGCTGTGCGCTGTCTCGATGCTGATCGCCGTTGGACGTGTGCTCGGGGATTTCCACCGGCAGTTGCTCGCCCTTCTGGTAGTCGATGGCCGCCCCGACGAAAGCCACGAACAGTGGGTGCGGCCGGGTGGGCCGGCTCTTCAGTTCGGGGTGGGCCTGGGTGCCGACGACGAACGGGTGGACGTCTGGCGGGTATTCGACGAACTCCACCAGGTGGCCGTCGGGCGACATCCCGGAGAAACGCAGACCGCTTTCGGCGATCCGGTCGCGGTAGGTGTTGTTGACTTCGTAGCGGTGACGGTGTCGCTCGGATACCTCAGTCGCCCCATACGCTTGGGCCACAATCGAATCCGGCTCCAGCACCGCGGGATAGGCTCCTAGACGCATGGTGCCGCCGAGGTCGGCTTCGCCGGCAACGATCTGTTCTTGATCGGCCATCGTGGAGATGACGGGATCCGGTGTGGCCGGCTCGAATTCGGCCGAGTTGGCCTCGGTGAGACCCACCGAGCGGGCGGCTTCGATCACGATGCATTGCAGGCCGAGGCACAGCCCCAGCACCGGCAATCCGCGCGACCGGGCGTGCCGGATGGCGCCGATCTTGCCCTCGATGCCGCGGATGCCGAACCCGCCGGGAATCAGCACACCGTGCACGTCCCCGAGCGCCGCCGCTGCACCCGCAGCGCTCTCGCAGCCGTCGGAGGCCACCCAGACCATCTCGACCTTCGCGTGGTGCTTGAACCCGCCGGCGCGCAGCGCCTCGGTGACCGACAGATAGGCATCGGAAAGCTCCACATACTTGCCTACCAATGCAATTCGCACGGTCTCGTGCGGTTCGTGAACTCTGCGCAGCAAGTCGTCCCATTCGGTCCAGTCGACGTCGCGGAACGGCAAATTGAGCCGCCGCACGACATAAGCGTCGAGTTCCTCGCGGTGCAACACCTTGGGGATGTCATAGATCGACTTCGCGTCCGGGGTGGAGATGACGCCGTCGATGTCGACGTCGCACATCAGCGCGATCTTGTTCTTCAGCGCTTCGGGGACATCGCGGTCGCAACGCAGGATCAGCGCATCCGGGGTGATACCGATGCTGCGCAGCGCGGCCACCGAGTGCTGGGTCGGCTTGGTCTTGAGTTCGCCCGACGGGGCCAGGTACGGCACCAGCGACACGTGCAGGAAGAACACGTTTTCCCGGCCCAGGTCGTGGCGGACCTGGCGGGCCGCCTCCAGAAATGGCTGGGACTCGATATCGCCCACGGTGCCACCGATTTCGGTGATCACGACGTCTGGGCGGTTGCCGTCGGCGTCCGGTTCGGCCATCGCCAGGATCCGCCGCTTGATCTCGTCGGTGATGTGCGGGATCACCTGCACGGTGTCGCCGAGGTATTCACCGCGTCGTTCCTTGGCGATAACGGTCGAATATACTTGTCCGGTAGTAACATTGGCCGAACCCGACAGATCGCGGTCCAGGAATCGCTCGTAGTGGCCGACGTCGAGGTCGGTCTCGGCTCCGTCCTCGGTGACGAAGACCTCGCCATGCTGGAACGGGTTCATCGTGCCCGGGTCGACATTGAGGTACGGGTCGAGCTTTTGCATCGTGACGTGCAACCCGCGGGCGGTCAACAGCTGGCCGAGGCTGCTGGCGGTCAACCCCTTGCCGAGCGAAGAAGCGACGCCACCGCTGACGAAGAGGTGCTTGGTGGCGGTTTGCGGGTGCTTACGCACTGGCGACCTCCGTGAAGACGGGCAGGGCTTCGAATTGTCTAGCCTTAACCAGCTGGGCCTGCCGACCCACGGAAATCCACCCTAACATCCACCGTGCCGCGCCGCGGGGAACACGCCCGTCCGACGGACAAGCCGGCTATCGGCTTGCTACTGGGGCACCGTGATCGACGTCGCCCCGTGGCCGGTGCCGTACTGCCCGACGTGGCCGCCGTTGATCAGGTCATGCAGGCTCAGGATCGCGGTGATTCGCCCCGGCGCGGTGTCGACGTCGTCCACGGTGCTGATCGCCGAGTTCATGCCGGCATCGGCGCGGGTCACGGCGACTGCGGCGCCTCCCGTCGCGGACCCGTCTCGGCCGGCCACCAGGGTGCCTGCGCCGTGGGGTGCCAGCGCGGCCGAGAACCGGGCGACGCTGACGCCCTGATTGCCGGCATCTTGGGGTAGCGCCACACCGGTAATGACGAGGGCGGCA
>DASZKQ010000432.1:0-5680 GCA_035552835.1 Mycobacterium sp.
CGCGAAGGCCACTCCCATGCAGGTGACGCCGTTGTCGCGACGCTGGTTGTGGTTGGTCGCGACGGTCGCGCTGGCGTTGAGCTTCGCTGCGTCGCCCGGGCAGATCTCCCCCGACACCAAGCTCGACCTGACCGCCAACCCGCTGCGCTTTTTGGCCCGGGCGACCAATTTGTGGAACAGCGAACTGCCGTTCGGGCAGGCGCAAAACCAGGCCTACGGCTACCTGTTTCCGCATGGGACCTTCTTCCTGGCCGGACATCTGCTTGGGCTGCCCGGCTGGGTGACCCAGCGGCTGTGGTGGGCGCTGCTGCTGGTGGTCGGCTTCTGGGGATTGCTTCGGGTCGCTGAGGCTTTAAACGATGGGAAGGGGCTCGGCAGCCCGACATCGCGGGTGATCGCCGCGGCGGCGTTCGCCCTTTCGCCCCGGGTATTGACCACGCTGGGCTCGATCTCGTCGGAAACCTTGCCGATCATGCTGGCGCCGTGGGTGCTGCTGCCCACAATTCTGGCGCTGCGCGGTGAGGCCAACCGATCGGTGCGCCAGCTCGCCGGGCAGGCCGGGGTGGCCGTCGCGCTGATGGGCGCGGTCAACGCGATCGCGACGGTGGCCGGCTGCCTGCCCGCGGTGATCTGGTGGGCCTGCCACCGGCCCAACCGCCGGTGGTGGCGCTATACCGGGTGGTGGTTGCTGGCCCTGGCGTTGGCCATGTCCTGGTGGCTGGTGGCGCTGATCTTGATGGCCCGGATCAGCCCGCCGTTTCTGGACTTCATCGAATCGTCCGGGGTGACCACCCAGTGGTCGTCGCTGGTCGAAGTGCTGCGTGGTACCGACAGTTGGACCCCGTTCGTGGCGCCCGATGCGACCGCGGGCGCACCATTGGTGACTGGGTCGGTTGCGATCCTGGCCACCAGCTTGGTGGCAGCGGCCGGGTTGGCCGGGCTGGTGATGCGGGATTTGCCGGCGCGGGGGCGGCTAGTGACGATGCTGCTGGTCGGGGTGGTACTGCTGGCCGCCGGGTACAGCGGTGGGCTCGGCTCACCGCTGGCGCCTCACGTGCAAGCTTTCCTGGACGCGGGCGGCGCGCCACTGCGGAATGTGCACAAGCTGGAGTCGGTGATCCGGATCCCGATCGTCCTGGGTCTGGCGCAGGTCCTGGGCCGGATCCCACTACCGGGAAGCGCCCCCAGAGTCGCGTGGATTCACGCGTTTGCTCACCCGGAGCGTGACAAACGGGTCGCGGCCGCGATCGTGATCCTGACCGCGCTGATGGCCGGGACTTCGCTGGCATGGACCGGTCGGATCACCCCGCCCGGGACGTTCAGCGCGATACCGCGGTATTGGCATGACGCCGCCGACTGGCTCTCCGCGCACAACACCGGTACCCCGATTGCGGGACGAGTGCTGGTGGTTCCCGGCGCGCCGTTCGCCACCCAGCTGTGGGGCACCAGCCACGACGAACCGCTGCAGGTGCTCGGCGACAGCCCGTGGGGAGTGCGTGACTCCATCCCGTTGACCCCGACGCAAACCATCCGGGCGTTGGACTCGGTACAACGTCTGTTCGCGGCTGGCAGACCCTCCGCGGGTCTGGCCGATACGCTTGCCCGCCAAGGCATCTCGTATGTCGTCGTGCGCAACGATCTGGATCCCGACACGTCGCGCTCGGCACGCCCGATTCTGGTGCACCGGGCCATCGGGGGTTCGCCGCGACTTCGGAAAGTTGCCCAGTTCGGCGCGCCGGTCGGGCCCGGTCCGGTGTCGGGGTTCGTCACCGACAGCGGATTACGGCCTCGATATCCGGCCGTGGAGGTCTACCGAGTCGCCACCGCCGGGGGCGACCACGGCGCCCCTTACCTGGCTGACATCGACCAGCTGGCCCGCGTCGACGGCGGTCCGGAAGTGCTGTTGCGCCTCGACGAACGCCGACGACTGTCGGGTCAGCCGCCGCTGGGCCCAGTGCTCATGACCGCGGATGCTCAACGCGCCGGTCTGCCGGTGCCCAGACAAGCCGGGGTCACCATCACCGATACGCCGGTGGCCCGGGAGACCGACTACGGCCGGGTCGATGACCACTCGTCGGCGATCCGGGCCGTCGGCGACGCCCGGCGCACCTTGAACCGGGTGCCCGACTACCCGACTCCGGGCGCCCAGACCGTTTACGGCGCCTGGACCGGTGGTCGGCTTACGGTGTCCAGTTCGTCGTCTGATGCCACGGCGCTGCCCGACGTCGCCCCGGCCACCTCGCCCGCCGCCGCGATTGACGGCGATTCGGCCACCGCGTGGGTGTCCAACGGGTTGCAGTCCGCCGTCGGTCAATGGCTCCAAGTGGATTTCGATCATCCGGTGACCAACAGCGTCATCACCATCACGCCCAGCGCGACCGCGGTCGGCACCCAGGTCCGCAGGATCGAAGTAGCCACCGCAACCGGCACCACCACGCTGCGGTTCGACGAGGCCGGCAAACCGCTTACCGCGGCGCTGCCCTACGGCGAAACCCCGTGGGTGCGGATCACCGCGATCGGCACCGACGACGGTTCGGCCGGCGTGCAGTTCGCGATCACCGACTTGTCGATCACCCAGTACGACGCTTCCGGGTTCGCGCACCCGGTCGACCTGCGGCACACCGTGCTGGTTCCCGGTCCCCCGCCGGACACGGCCGTCGCGCGGTGGGACCTGGGCTCCGAGTTTCTCGGCAGGCCGGGCTGCGCGGTGGGCCCGAAGAATATGCAGTGCGCGGCCTCGATGGCGCTGGTACCCGAGACAGCGGTCACCTTCAGCCGCACACTGACTGTGCCCCAACCGGTTTCGGTGCTGCCAACAGTGTGGGTGCGCGCGCGGCCGGGACCCCAGCTGGCCGACCTGATCGCCGAACCCGACACCACCCGGGCCCGCGGTGACTCCGACCTGGTCGACGTTCTGGGCTCCACTTACGCCGCCACCGACGGTGACCCGGCGACCGCATGGACGGCGCCGCAGCGAGTGGTGCAGCACAAGACCCCCCCGACGCTGACCCTCACCTTGCCCCGGCCGACGGAAGTGAGCGCGCTACGGCTGGTTCCCAGCCGGTCATCAGTGCCCGCGCACCCGACCATGGTCGCCGTCGACCTCGGGGACGGCCCGCAGGTCCGCGAGCTGACCGGTCCGCAAACCCTACCGCTGAAATCCCGTGTCACCGACACCGTCACGCTCAGCCTGCTCGACTGGAACGACGTGATCGACCGCACCGCGCTCGGCTTCGATCAGCTCAAACCGCCGGGGCTAGCTGAGATTTCGGTGCTCGGCGCCGGCGGCCTACCGATCGCCGCCGCGGATGCCGCCCGCAACCGCGCTCGCGAGGTCGCCGTCGACTGCGCGCACGGGCCCGTCATCGCGATCGCCGGCCGGTTCGTGCACACCGCGATCCAGACCACGGTGGGCGCGCTGCTGGACGGCGCGCCGGTGTCCGCGCAACTGTGCGACCGGCAGCCGATCCTGTTGCCGACCGGTCAGCAGGAGCTATTGATCAGCCCCGGCCCGCAATTCATCGTTGACGGCGCGCAATTGTCCGGTCCGTTCGCAGCCGAATCACCAACCACCACAGCCACATCCGTGACGCCTGCCGCCACCGGGGCATGGGGTCCGGCCCGCCGTGAGGTCCACATACCGGCGGTGACGACGCCGCGGGTACTGGTGGTGCCGGAAAGCATCAACCCCGGTTGGGTCGCACACACCAGCGACGGGACTCGGCTCACACCGGTGGCCGTCAACGGTTGGCAGCAGGGCTGGGTGGTGCCGGCGGGAACGTCCGGCACCATCACGCTGACCTTTGCGCCCAACTCGCTATATCGCGTCGGCCTGGCCGGCGGGCTGGCGCTACTGCCGCTATTGGCCCTGATGACGTGGTGGCCTCGTGCGCGCCAGCCGCGCACAGATGATCCAGCCGACCCCCCGGCGCGCCCATGGGCGCCCGGGCCCTGGGCGCCCATCGCCGTGCTGACCGCAGGGGCGGTGATCGCCGGAGTGGTGGGCGTGCTGGTGTTCGGCGCCGCGCTCGGCATGCAGTGGGCGCTGCGCGCCCGCCCGCGACGGCGTGACGTGGCCGCTGTGGGATTGACCGCCGGAGCGCTGATTTTGGCCGGTGCGGCACTGTCCCGGCATCCGTGGCGCTCGGTCGACGGTTACGCCGGGCACTCCGCCGGCGTGCAACTGCTGGCGCTGATTTCACTCGCGGTCCTAACAGCCGCGGCGACGTCGTGGCACAAATCCGCCCAGTAAGCAATTCAGGCAACGGGTGACTTGTGCCCAATCTTCAACGCTGTTACCGGGATAGTCAGCACTTCTTTCTTGCGAGGTGGTGGCGATGTCGGGAATCAACTTTTGCGGCCGTGACTCGTGACGTTGCCGGTGGCCGATATTGATCGGTGGAGCGTCGAGGCGGTGCGGACGGTGTTCCACGCGGCTCGCGCGCGGGGGCAGGCCACGCTGGACGCGTCGCGTCAACTGAGCTCGTTGGCGGTGTTCGACACCTGGGAAGGGGCGACCGCCGAGGCCCGGAGGCACACCAATGCCGCGATCCGCCAAGACCTCGACGCGCACGGCAACGAGTCATTGGCGGTGGCTCAGGCGGCGGGCAAAGCCGCCGACGGCATCGAGCACCTGCAGTCCGCGTTGCGCACGCTGCGTCACGATGCCGTCGAGCTGCAAATGACGATCG
This sequence comes from Mycobacterium sp., assembly GCA_035552835.1. Classification (GTDB taxonomy): domain Bacteria; phylum Actinomycetota; class Actinomycetes; order Mycobacteriales; family Mycobacteriaceae; genus Mycobacterium. Next base: position 4,692 of record DASZKQ010000432.1, read on the forward strand.
ACCCGATAGCCAACAAGGTGGTACCGAGTGCGATATTCAACGGTCCGCCGATAGCAGCCCTCATCGCCGAAATCCAGCTGCAGCCACGGCTTGACGCAATTGTGGCCGAGGCCGACGCAGTCGATGCGGAGCTGGCGACCGCGATCAATTTCGCCGACGGAGACCTGCCCATTCCGCCCGGACCGGATGGCAATCGGGCGCCCATCCACGATGTGCTTTCCGGGCCGCTGCCAGATGACCCGAACCAGTTCAACGCGTTATGGAGTCAGCTCACCCCGGAAGAAAAGGACTGGCTTTACAGCCAAGACCACAACATCGGCAACCACGCCGGGATGGCATGGGACCCAATGGATCACTTGGGCAAAGACCACTACAACCGGTTGCACCTGCAGGAGCTCCAGCAGCAGGCCGAAGCCGACGTTGACCTGATGCAACACAGCGTTGACGAAATGCTGGCCGGCCGCCACGTCGATGATGGCGCGCTCTATGCGCTGCAATCACAGCTGGCGGCGGCCCGACACAACCTGCGGGGATATCGGACGGTGCGAGCCGACCTGGACCGCACCGATGGGGTGAGTCGCTACCTGGGCTACCTCGACGACACCGGCCACGTCGCGGTGGCTGTCGGGAACCCGGACTACGCCAAACGCAACGGCATATTCGTACCCGGCACCGGCCAGGACCTGGCCCGGCTGCCGTTCAGCGACGCACGAGCAGTGGCGATGTACAACGCTGCGCGCCAAGCAGACAAGACTCTTGGCCCTCGCGATGTGTCGATTACGGCGTGGATGGCTTATGACCGTCCAATGAACTTGAGCCACGCGGCTTTTCCTGATCCCGCTCGCGCGGGCGCCGGCGGTTTGGACGCGTTCGAAAGCGGGCTTCGCGCCTCGCACGTCGGGCCACCATCGATCGACACCGTAATCGGCCACAGCTACGGCTCGACTTTGGTCGGCGCGGCCGCGTCGGGTGGGCATCACCTCGACGCC
>DASZKQ010000433.1:0-4690 GCA_035552835.1 Mycobacterium sp.
CAGGCGGTGATCCGCTGATGCTGGCCCGCAACGCCGAGGCACTGTACTGGATCGGTCGCTACGTCGAGCGCGCCGACGACACGGCGCGCATCCTCGACGTCACTGTGCACCAACTGCTAGAGGATTTAAGTGTCGACCCCGACCACACTTCCCGAGTGCTGTTGCACGTGTTGGACATTGAGCCACCCGACACCGAGTTGGACGTCTGGTCGCTGACGGACCTGGTGGCATTTCGCCGCAACACCGCCGGCGGTTGCTCCATCGTCGACGCCATCTCAGCCGCCCGGGAAAACGCGCGGTCTGCCCGCGAGGTCACGTCGACCGAGACCTGGGAATGTCTCAACACCACCTACAACGCCCTCGGTGAACGTGAACGTGCCGCCAAACGTCTTGGTCCGCATGAGTTTTTGTCATTTATCGAGGGCCGCGCCGCGATGTTCGCCGGCCTCGCCGATTCGACGCTGTCGCGTGACGACGGCTATCGCTTCATGCTGCTGGGCCGCGCGATCGAGCGGGTGGACATGACGGTGCGGATGCTGTTGTCACGAGTAGGGGACAGCGCATCCTCGCCGGCCTGGGTGACCGTGCTGCGCTCGGCGGGCGCGCACGACACCTATCTGCGGACCTATCGCGGTGTGCTGGACGCCAACCGGGTCGTCGAGTTCATCCTGCTCGACCGGCTGTTTCCGCGGTCGGTCTTCTACTCGCTGAAGCTGGCCGAGCACAACCTCGACGAACTGCTGCACAATCCGCACAGTCGGGTCGGTACCACCGCCGAAGCGCAGCGATTGCTCGGGCAAGCCCGCAGTGAACTGGAATTCGTGGAACCAGGGGTGCTGCTCGAATCGCTGGAGATGAGGCTGGCCAGCTTGCAGAAGACTTGCTACGACGTGGGAGAAGCGTTGTCGGTGCAGTACTTTCACGCTGTACCGTGGGTCGCCTGGTCCGACGCCGCCTACCGTGACCCGTTGCCGGCAAGGCAGGGGAAGACCTGATGTGGCGGCTGCGGGTACTGCACGCCACCGGATACGCCTATCCGTCGCCGGCGACGGCCTCCTACAACGAAGCCCGGCTCACGCCGCGGTCGGACACCCGACAAAACGTCGTCCTCAACCGTATCGAAACCGTGCCGGCCACCCGGTCATACCGCTACATCGACTATTGGGGCACCGCGGTAACGGCATTCGACTTGCACGCGCCGCACACCGAGTTGACCGTCACGTCGTCGTCGGTCGTGGAGGCCGATCGAGCGGAGCCGCCGACAGAGAAAGTCACCTGGGCCGACTTGCACAGCGAATCGGTGATCGACCGGTTCGATGAGGTGCTTCGCCCTACCGACTACACGCCGGCAAGCAAACGCATTGCGGCCGTGGGCAAGCGGATCGCCAAGTATCACGAACCTGCCGAATCCGTCGCCGCGGCCGCAGAGTGGGTACGCAGCGAACTGGACTACGTTCGGGGCACCACCGGTGTCCATTCGTCAGGGTTGGACGCGTTGCGCGAGGGCAAAGGTGTCTGTCAGGATTTCGTACACCTATCGCTAATTGCGTTGCGCAGCATGGGTATTCCCTCGCGGTATGTGTCCGGTTATCACCATCCCGACTCTGATGCGGTGGTGGGGGACACGGTCGACGGGCAAAGCCATGCCTGGCTGCAGGTCTGGACCGGCAGTTGGTGGGATCTCGACCCCACCAATGACAGTGAGATCACCGAGCAGTACATCAGTGTGGGCGTCGGCCGCGACTACTCGGACGTGTCCCCGCTCAAGGGCATCTACTCCGGACAAGGCGCCACCGATCTCGACGTCGTGGTCGAAATTACCCGGTTGGCTTAGTTACCCGTTGTCAGCGCCGCCGTCACTTTGCCCGCTTGGCCGCCCGACCAAGAATACGGTAACCCGGATGCACGTGCGGGATCAGGCCCTGATCCTGCGCGAGTGTGGTGAGAAGGTCGCGCAGCATGTCGCGTTGCCCGGCGGCGAGCGCGGCGGTCATCCGCTGCTCGTGTCGGCGGGCCAGCTCGGAAAGCCTGCGCATCAGCTTCTTCCCGGCCGCGGTGAGGTAGAGCGCATGCAGCCGACGATCGCTCGGGTTGCGGCGCCGTTCGACATAGCCGCGATCCTCGAGTTCGTCGACGTAGGCGACGACGCGGCTGGGCAGCAGACCCAACCGAGCGCTCAGGGCTTGCTGGCTCGGCCCGGGCTCTGAGGCGATGGCGCGCAGTATGCCCGCGTGCGGCGGGGTCAGATCGATGGTCGCGATCTGTTCGGCGAACAACGCGGCGGCATGATGGCCGAGTTGGGCCAACAAGAAGGCTACGCCGTCGACGTGTTCCGTACCCGATGCTGACGACACTTCGACATCATACATTCGTTGAACAATTCACAGAGTGAAGTACATCTCCTCTTGTCATGGCGCCAACAGGGTTCTATCGTTCATGGAATGAATGATTCACTTGAAGAAAGAAACGGGTCGGTTCGGCGACGGGGCGGGCAAGGCGGCCCGCCGCTGGTGCTGGTCGCCTCGATCTGCGTCGGGCTACTCTTCGGTGGTCTGGCGATCGGAATCGCGCTCGGCGGAGTGATGCCGTTGCCGTACGGGCCGGCCGCCGCGGTCCAGCATTACGTCCGGGCGCAGCCAGTGGCGGTGCAGGTCATGGCCGTGGCGGTATTCGGATCATCGGTACCGCTCGCCATCTACGCGGCGACGGCCAGTGCCCGGTTGCGGCAGCTCGGGGTTACCGCCCCGGGAGCGACGATCGCTTTGGCAGGTGGAATCTTGGCGGCCGGCTCTTTGGGTCTGACGGGTTTGGTGGGCTGGACGCTGTCAAGACCGGAGATCAGCGCCGATGGCGCGTTGGTTCGGGCGCTGTATTTCCTGGTGTTCCTGGTCGGTGGGCCCGGGCACATTGTGGCCCTGGGCCTTCTTGTCGCGGGTATGGCGGTGCCCAGCCTCATTCTCGGGCTGCTGCCACGATCGCTGGCCCCGGTGGGGCTGGCGATCGCCGCTCTTTGCGAATTGGCGTCGCTGGTGCTGATCTGGCCGGTGCTTGGAGTGATCCTGCCGGTCGCACGTGTTTCGGCGTTGGGATGGCTGCTGGTTGCCGGCGCCTGGTTGCCACTGCGGCGCAGCGATATCCGGGGTGCCGGCGGACGACCGGACCGTTCGGCCGCCGGCGCACAGTGAGCGTCACCCCCGTGCTTCCACCTCGACCCGGTGCAAGTCCTCGCCCAGTTCGATCCGCCCGTCGAACTCGCTGGCGGCCAGCGCACGCCACTGCTCCTCCTGTCCGGGCGCGATACCGGGCACGTAGTGGGTCAGCACCAGGGTGCCGACCCCGGCGCGCCTGGCGGTGGCGGCCGCCTCTTGCACCGAGGAGTGGTAGTCACAGATGTCCTTGACCCGCTGCATTGGCAGCGGCGCTATGAGTTCCGTACGGATGACGGTGTGCACCAAAGCATCTGCGCCGGCGGCGAGTTCATCGAGGCTCTCACACGGCACGGTGTCACCCGCCAGCACCACCGAGGCGCCGCCAACTTCAATCCGAAACCCGATCGTCGGCGCCACCGGCCGGTGGTCGGTGGGGGCCACCCGGATTGACACGGCGTCGCGGTCCCATACCGGGCCCTCGGTGTATTCGTGTACCTCGACTGGCGGCGGGGCGGTCAGGTCGTCGTGGTGAGCGATCCGGTAGCTGATGTCGGGACCGAACGCTTTCAGCGTCGCCTCGACCACCGCAGCGGTCCCGGGCGGACCGATGATCGGCAGCGGTGGGGGATCGGGTGCGAACGTGGTGATCCAGCGGGTGATCAGCAGATCGCCCAGGTCGGCAATGTGGTCGCTGTGCAGGTGGGTAAGCAGCAGAGCCGATAAACCGTTGGCGCCCAGTCCGATCGCCGCCGCGCGTTGCAGCACGCCGCGTCCGCAATCCACTAGGAACACCTGCCCGCCAGCCCGCACCAGGGTGGACGGCCCGGCGCGATTCGGGTCGGGGATAGGGCTTCCGGTACCGAGCGGCGTGATTTCGATCATGGCTCCAGGTATGTCACAGATCCTCGCGGGCTACCGCTAAATTCGCCAATCCAGCTGGCTGACAACGCTTCTCTAAATGCCGCGGCTTTAGACGACCTCGCCGTCCTGCGTCGCCTTGTGGCCGCGGTCGTGACCCGGAGGTTGGCCCGATTTTTGTCGGTTGCTTTCACGATGACCGATCTCGCCGTAGCCTGGTGTGAACCGGATCACAACTCGGTGGGAGGCCTGGATGCGGATTGCAGATGTGCTGCGGAGCAAGGGCGGCGAGGTGATGACGATCAACCCCGACGCGACGGTGACTGAACTGCTTGACGGGCTGGCCAGTCACAACATCGGCGCCATGGTGGTGGTCGGACCAGACGGTGTTGGCGGCATTGTCTCCGAGCGCGATATCGTCCGCCAGCTGCACGCCCATGGGGCGTCGGTGCTCTCGCGGCCGGTCTCAGAAATTATGACGGCGGTGGTCTCGACCTGCAGCAAGTCCGACACGGTGGACAGCCTCACCATGCTGATGACCGAAAACCGGGTGCGGCACGTGCCGGTCCTCGAGGACGGAAAGCTGATCGGGATCGTCAGCATCGGTGACGTCGTGAAGACGCGGATGGAGGAGCTGGAGACTGAGCACGAGCAGCTCCAGTCCTACATCACCCAGGGCTAAC
>DASZKQ010000434.1:0-12186 GCA_035552835.1 Mycobacterium sp.
CTCGGATCATTCACCAGCGGCGACAACCGGCTCGACAGCCAGCTCGCCGCCGCGGTGATGGGCATCCAGGCGATCAAGGGCGTCGAGATCGGCGACGGGTTCACCACCGCGCGCCGCCGCGGCAGCCGCGCGCACGACGAGATGTACCCCGGACCCGACGGTGTCGTCCGCTCGACCAACCGGGCCGGTGGCCTGGAAGGTGGCATGACCAACGGTCAGCCGCTGCGGGTACGAGCGGCGATGAAGCCGATCTCGACCGTGCCGCGGGCGCTGGCCACCGTCGACATGGCGACCGGTGACGAGGCCGTCGCGATCAACCAGCGCTCCGACGTGTGCGCGGTACCGGCCGCCGGTGTGGTGGTCGAAACCATGGTTGCGCTGGTGTTGGCCCGTGCGGCGCTGGAGAAATTTGGCGGCGACTCGCTGGCCGAGACCCGACGCAACCTTGAGGCCTATCTGCGTTCGGTCGCCGAGCGTGAACCGGCCGCCGAAATCCGGACTTTCTCGATAGGGGGATGAACGCGCGTGGCGCCCAAGGCCGTACTGGTTGGACTCCCGGGTTCGGGTAAGTCCACGATCGGGCGACGGCTGGCCAAGGCGCTTGACGTCAAAATGCTCGACACCGACGTGGCGATCGAACAGCAGACCGGACGCCGCATCGCCGACATCTTCGCCACCGATGGGGAGAGGGAGTTCCGTCGTATCGAGGAAGACGTGGTGCGCGCGGCGCTGGCCGAGCATGACGGTGTGCTGTCGCTGGGCGGCGGCGCAGTCACAAGTCCCGGGGTACGCACCGCGCTGGCCGGTCACACCGTGGTGTTCTTGGAGATCAACGCCGCCGAAGGGGTGCGGCGCACCGGCGGCAACACCGTGCGGCCGTTGCTGGCCGGCCCGGACCGCGCCGAGAAGTTCCGCGCGCTGATGTCGCAACGCGTCCCGCTGTACCGCCAAGTCGCCACCATCCGGGTCAACACCAACCGTCGCAATCCCGGCGCCGTCGTGCGTTATATCGTGTCGCGGCTACAAGACCCGCAACCCTGCGGTCCCGGGCGTGGCCGTCGGCGTCCACCGTGGCGCCGTGCGCCGTCCTCGCTGACCCCAAGTCCAGCCGAGTCCCCAACCGGGCCGCCGCCGACGCCCGCCACGCCGGCGGCGTTGGCCGCAGCCCGTCGCGCCGAGGCGGCAAATGACCGACCCTGACACACCGGTCACCGTGCAGGTGGCCGTCGACCCGCCGTATCCGGTGGTAATCGGTACCGGTCTGCTGGGCGAGCTGGATGGACTGCTCGCCGGCCGGAACCGGGTCGCGATTCTGCATCAGCCGGTGCTGGCACAGACCGCCGAGGAGATCCGGACCCGGCTGGTGGCCACGGGTATCGACGCGCATCGCATCGAAATCCCAGACGCCGAAGCCGGTAAGGACCTGCCCGTCGTCGGGTTCATCTGGGAAGTGCTGGGCCGCATCGGCGTTGGCCGCAAGGATGCATTGGTCAGCCTGGGCGGCGGGGCTGCCACCGACGTCGCCGGTTTCGCCGCGGCGACGTGGCTGCGGGGTGTGTCGATCGTGCACGTACCCACCACGTTGCTCGGCATGGTCGACGCGGCGGTCGGCGGCAAGACCGGTATCAACACCCAGGCCGGTAAGAACCTGATCGGTGCGTTTCACCAGCCGATCGGCGTGCTGGTCGACCTGGCGACCCTGCAGACGTTGCCGCCCAACGAAATCGCGGCCGGTATGGCCGAAGTCGTCAAGGCCGGTTTCATCGCCGACCCGGTGATCCTGGATCGGATCGAGGCCGACCCGCAGGCGGCTTTGGACCCGTCGGGTGACGTGCTGCCGGAGCTGATCCGGCGCGCAGTCACCGTCAAGGCCGAGGTCGTCGCCGCCGACGAGAAGGAATCGCAGCTGCGCGAAATCCTCAACTACGGCCATACCTTGGGCCACGCGATCGAGCGCCGGGAACGCTACCAATGGCGCCACGGTGCAGCGGTTTCGGTGGGTTTGGTCTTTGCCGCCGAGCTGGGCCGGCTGGCCGGGCGGCTCGACGACGCCACAGCCGACCGCCACCGCGCCATCCTGGCATCGCTGGGCTTGCCGGTCGGCTACGACGCCAACGCCTTGCCGGAACTTTTGGAGTACATGGCCGGCGACAAGAAAACCCGGTCAGGGGTGCTGCGGTTCGTCGTTCTCGACGGGCTGGCCAAGCCGGGCCGGTTGGAGGGGCCGGACCCGGCTTTGCTGGCGGCGGCCTACGCGGAGGTGGGGATCCGATGAGCCGCCGCGGCGACGATTACGCCGGCGGAGCCGGGGCCGAGGAGCAGCGCTAGATGAGCACAGTGGTCAACGTGATCAATGGACCCAACCTCGGCCGGCTCGGTCGCCGGGAGCCTGAGGTCTACGGCGACACCACCCACGACGACCTGGTCGCGAAGATCGAACGCGAGGCCGCTGAGTTGGGGCTGAAAGTCGTTGTGCGGCAAAGCGACAGCGAGGCCCAGCTACTGGATTGGATCCACCTGGCCGCCGACGCCGGAGAACCCGTGATCCTCAACGCCGGCGGGCTGACACACACATCGGTGGCGCTGCGCGACGCCTGCACAGAGCTGAGCGCGCCACTGATCGAGGTGCATATCTCCAATGTGTTTGCGCGCGAGCAGTTTCGGCACCACTCTTACTTGAGCCCCATCGCGACCGGGGTGATCGCCGGACTCGGCGTGCAGGGCTACCTGCTGGCGCTGCGCTATCTGGCCAGCGCCTCCCGCTAGTCTTCGTCGCGCTTGGCGGTCGGCTCGGTGCGTTCGGTGTCGCCCTTGGTCGGGACCTCTTCGGTGGTCTCCGCCGTCTCGTGGGTCGGGATCGCCTCAGTAGTGGTCTCCGCACTCTGCGGCGGCCAATGAATCTTTTCGGTCTTGTCCTCGCCGTGGGCCGGGCTGACGGCCTCGGTCGTCGCGTCAGTTTCTTCCCGGTAGCCTTCTTCGCTGTAGGCCTGCGACGCGCCATGTTCCTCGCGCTCGGCCGTTGCCACCGCCGACGGTTGCTCCTCGGGCCATGCGCCACCCTCGGCGGCGGCGGCCTCATCCGAGCGGACGGCGGCAAAAACGTCGGTGTCGGCTCGATCTTCCTGACCGCGGCCGCCCTGCGGCTTGTAGGCACCAGCGCGGTCGATCAGGTAGCGGCCAAGCGTTACGCCGCTGATCCCACCCAGAAACACCAGCAGCGCTGTGAAGGCGGCGAACACGGTGAGCTCGTTGATCAACCCACCGACGTACAGCGCCTTGTAGAACACCCCGATCAGCCACGTCACCGCGCCGCTGACCACCCCGGCCACCAGGCCAGCCAACAGCCACGTCATCGCCAGATCGGAACGGCGATCCGGGTCCGGGTTCGAGGCGGCGTCCTCGCGGCCGTCTCTGACCCCCCAGAAGACCACGCCGGCCAGGAACAGGATTAGCAGCACAATGCTGATCAGCGCGGCCTGCGTCTGCCACACGTTGATCAGCGATCCCTGAAACAGGCGCACGACGACCATCGCACCGCCGAGGACCAGGCCGCGCAGCATCCAGTTAGTCATGGGGCCACAGCGTAGCGAGTACCGTCACCGTGCGTGACACATTCCCAGCGGCGAGCCGCGCTCGGTGCGCGACTTCGTGCGGCCGAACTGGACGCGATGCTGGTCACCGACCTGATCAACGTGCGCTACCTGTCCGGCTTCACCGGGTCCAACGCGGCCCTGCTGGTGTTCGCCGACGAGCAGCCGCCGGTGCTGGCCACCGACGGCCGCTACCGCACCCAGGCCGGTCAGCAGGCACCCGACTTGGAGGTGGCCATCGAGCGGGCCTGCGGGCGTCACCTGGCCGGGCGGGCCGCATCCGGCGGCGTGCGGCGGCTGGGCTTCGAGAGTCATGTGGTCACCGTCGACGGGTTCGACGCGCTGGCCGGCGAATTAGCGCAGGCCGGAACCGAGCTGGTTCGCGCCTCGCAGACGGTGGAAGCGCTGCGTGAAGTCAAGGACGCCGGCGAAGTAGCGCTGCTGCGGTTGGCCTGCGAGGCCGCCGACGCCGCGCTGACCGACTTGGTGGCCCGCGGCGGGCTCCGGCCCGGCCGGACCGAACGCGAGGTGGGCCGCGAACTGGAGGCCTTGATGCTCGACCACGGCGCCGACGGCGTCTCGTTCGAGACGATCGTGGCCAGCGGGGCGAATTCGGCCATCCCGCATCACCGCCCCACCGATGCGGTGCTGGCCCCCGGCGACTTCGTCAAGATCGACTTCGGTGCCCTAGTCGGCGGCTATCACTCCGATATGACCCGGACGTTTGTGCTGGGCAAGGCCGCTGATTGGCAGCGCGAGATCTACGAGCTGGTCAGCACCGCGCAGCGAGCCGGCCGTCATGCGCTGCGGGCCGGAGCGAGCCTGGCTGACATAGATGCAGAGGCGCGCCGCGTCATCATGGACGCCGGGCACGGCGAACGCTTCGGCCACGGCCTCGGCCACGGGGTGGGGCTGCAAATCCATGAAGCGCCAGGGATCAGCGCCTCGGCCGCCGGTACACTACTTGCGGGCTCCGTGGTGACCGTGGAGCCCGGCGTCTATCTACCCGACCGCGGCGGCGTCCGCATCGAGGACACGCTGGTCGTGGCAGACGAAACCTCCGGGCATGCACCGGAATTACTCACCCGGTTCCCCAAGGAACTGGCGATCTTGTAGGAGATTTACCGACTGTGGCAAGCACTGCCGACTTCAAGAACGGACTGGTGCTGGTGATCGACGGCCAGCTATGGCAAATCGTCGAATTCCAGCATGTCAAACCCGGCAAGGGACCGGCGTTCGTGCGCACCAAGCTGAAGAACGTGGTCTCGGGCAAGGTGGTCGACAAGACCTACAACGCGGGCGTGAAGGTGGAAACCGCCACCGTGGACCGCCGTGACACCACCTACCTCTACCGCGACGGTTCCGACTTCGTGTTCATGGACAGTCAGGACTACGAACAGCACCCGTTGCCGGAGTCGCTGGTCGGGGACGCCGCGCGGTTCCTGCTGGAGGGGCTGCCGGTGCAGGTGGCGTTTCACGACGGGGCGCCGCTGTACCTCGAGCTGCCGGTGACCGTCGAACTAGAGGTCACCCACACCGAGCCGGGCCTGCAGGGCGACCGGTCCAGCGCGGGCACCAAGCCGGCGACGCTGGAAACCGGTGCGCAGATCAATGTGCCGTTGTTCATCAACACCGGTGACAAGCTCAAAGTCGACTCCCGCGACGGCAGCTACTTGGGACGCGTCAACGCGTGAGCAAGCCCGCGCGTTCTGTCAAAGGACGACATCAGGCTCGCAAACGCGCGGTCGACTTGTTGTTCGAAGCCGAAGCCCGTGGGGTGACACCGGCCGAGGCGGCCGACGCCCGCACCGCACTGGCGGAGGCGAAGCCCGATGTTGCGCCGCTGAACCCGTACACGGCGACGGTGGCCCGCGGGGTCACCGAGCACGCGGCCCACATCGACGATTTGATCGCCTCGCATCTGCAGGGCTGGACATTGGAACGACTGCCCGCCGTGGACCGGGCCATCCTGCGGGTCGCGGTGTGGGAATTGCTGCATGCCGACGACGTGCCGGGCCCGGTCGCTGTCGACGAGGCGGTGGAGCTGGCTAAGGAGCTGTCCACCGACGATTCGCCGGGCTTCGTCAACGGGGTGCTGGGCCAGGTGATGCTGGTGACACCACAGATCCGGGCTGCCTCGCAGGCAGTCCGAGAAGCGGTCCGAGGGGCGACCGGCAAGTCCAGCGCGGAGTCATGACGCGGCTGGAGTTGCGCGTCGTCATCGCTGCCGTGATGGCGGCGACGGTCGTGTTGGGCGCGGTGATGTGCGCGGCGTACGGGCAGGCGGCGATCGCAGCGGCGCTGGCGATCTATGCGTTGGGCGTCGGGGCCTGGCTCTATCACTCGATCGAGCGCTACGTGGTGGCCCGGCGCATCAGCACGGTTCGGTCGGTGGCCAAGCCGTTCCAGCCGTTGCTTCCGGTGATGGCCGCGATCATGGGCTTGACGCAGGCCGTGGTGAGATCGCTGTCCGACGTCACCGACGCGGCGCCCACCACATCGAGGCGCTGGGACCTTCCGGTTCGGCGGTGGATGGAGATCACCCGCGGCCGCAACGACGCCGACGACGAGTTCAACGGCTAAGCCAGCGTTCGTTGACCCTCCAAAAAGGCCTCGCGCAGGTCTATGGGGGAGAACACTGGCGAGATGGACCGAGACGGCAGGCGCCCGAGGCGGCTTCACGTTTCCGCATTGGCGGCGGTCGCGAACCCGTCGTACTCGCGCATCGACACCTGGAATCTGCTCGACGACGCATGCCATCAGCTCGCCGTAGTCGACCGAGCCGGGATGGACACCAGCCACGAAGCGGCCAGGGCGAAGCGCCTGATGAATCGGCTGTGTGCCTACGAGCGTTACTGGATATATCCCGGCGCGGAGAATTTGGCGGTGTTCCGCGAGTATCTGGACAACCTTGCCACGGTGAGCCTCGAGGAGAAGGTGTCGCTCGCGGTGCGGCTACTGTCCGAATACGGCGACCGCGCAGCGCTGTTCGACACATCGGCGTCGTTGGCCGATCAGGAGCTGGTGGCGCGGGCCAAAGAACAGCAGTTCTACACGGTTCTGCTCGCCGATGATTCCCCTCCCACGGCTCCCGAGGGCTTGGCGGAATGCTTGCGCGCGCTTCGCGATCCCAGTGACGACGTGCAATTCGAACTCTTGATCGTTACCAGCGTCGAGGACGCGATCACTGCGGTCGCGTTGAACGGGGAGATTCAGGCGGCGATCATCCGGCACGACATTCGGCTGCGGTCGCATGACCGGGTCCCGCTGATGAACACGTTGCTCGGGGCCAACGACGAAGTGGTGGCCACCGACCGCACCCACGACTGGGTGGAATGCGGCGAGTGGATCCGCGAGCTGCGGCCAAGCATCGACCTATACCTGCTCACCGACGAGTCGATCGCCTCCGAGGCAGAAGATGAGCCCAACGTCTACGACCGCACCTTCTACCGGCTCAACGACGTCACCGATCTGTACAGCACCGTGCTCGCCGGCATCCGGAACCGTTACTCCACACCGTTTTTCGACGCACTACGGGCCTACGCGGCACGGCCAGCCGGCCAATTTCACGCCCTTCCCATCGCGCGTGGCGCCAGCATCTTCAACTCCAAGTCGCTGCATGACATGGGCGAGTTCTACGGCCGCAACATTTTCATGGCCGAGACGTCGTCGACATCCGGCGGGCTGGACTCACTGCTGGACCCGCACGGCACCATCAGAGCGGCGATGGATAAGGCGGCCAAAACCTGGAATTCCAATCAGACGTACTTCGTGACCAATGGAACGTCGACCGCGAACAAAATTGTCGTGCAGGCTCTCACCAGGCCAGGCGATATCGTCCTGATCGACCGCAATTGCCACAAGTCGCACCACTACGGTTTGGTGCTGGCCGGGGCCTACCCGCTGTACCTGGACGCCTACGAGCTGCAGCCGTTCGCGATCTACGGAGCGGTATCACTGCACACCATCAAGAAGGCGCTGCTCGACCTGGAGGCCGCCGGACAGCTGGGTCGGGTCCGCATGCTGCTGCTCACCAACTGCACGTTCGACGGCATGGTCTACAACCCACGGCGGGTGATGGAAGAAGTGCTGGCGATCAAGCCGGACATTTGCTTCCTGTGGGACGAGGCGTGGTATGCGTTCGCCACCGCGGTACCGTGGGCGCGGCAACGCACGGCGATGATTGCCGCCGAACAACTTGAATCGATGTTGTCGTCTCCGGCCTACGCGCGGGAGTACCAAACGTGGCGCAAGGCGATGCCCGGGTTTGAACCAGGTGAGGCCCGTGCGGAGTGGATTGACCACCGGCTACTGCCCGACCCCAGCAATGCGCGGGTCCGGGTCTATGCCACGCATTCCACCCACAAGTCGCTTTCGGCACTGCGGCAGGCGTCGATGGTTCATATCCGCGACCAGGATTTCAACTCGCTCACCCGCGATTCGTTCGGTGAGGCTTTTTTGACCCACACCTCGACGTCGCCGAACCAGCAACTGCTGGCATCGCTGGATTTGGCGCGTCGACAAGTTGATATCGAAGGGTTCCACCTGGTCCGAAACGTCTACGACATGGCGCTGGTGTTCCGTCATCGCGTCCGCAAAGACCGCCTGATCAGCAAGTGGTTTCGCATTCTCGACGAGTCCGACCTGGTGCCCGACGAGTTCCGGCTTTCAGCGGTCAGCTCTTACCGTCAGGTGCGGCAGGGTGTGCTGGCGGACTGGAACGAGGCGTGGCGCTCGGACCAATTCGTGCTCGACCCGACGCGGGTCACCTTGTACGTGGGTCGGACTGGCATGAACGGATACGACTTCCGCGAGAAGATCCTGATGGACCGGTTCGGCATCCAGATCAACAAGACCTCGATCAACAGCGTGCTGTTGATCTTCACGATCGGTGTCACCTGGTCGAGCGTGCACTACCTGCTCGACGTATTGCGCCGGGTGGCAACCGACTTCGATCGCAGCCAGTGCGCGGCCAGCAAGGATGATCGCGCGCTGCAACAGCGCCGGGTTGAGGAGATCACCGAGGACCTACCGCCGCTGCCCGACTTCAGTGAATTCGACGCCGCGTTCCGACCCGGCGGCGCCAGCTCGTTCGGCGACATGCGCGCGGCGTTCTACGCCGGATACGAGGAGTCTGACCGCGAGCACGTCCTGGTCGGTGAGGCCGGGCGACGCCTCGCCGAGGGCAAGGTTCTGGTGTCCACCACGTTCGTCGTGCCCTACCCGCCCGGCTTCCCGGTACTGGTTCCAGGCCAGGTCGTCTCCAAGGAAATCGTTTATTTCCTCGCCCAACTCGACGTCAAGGAAATCCACGGATACAACCCTGACCTTGGGTTGTCGGTGTTCACCGAGGCCGCGCTGAAACGGATCACCGCGGCGCGGCACGCGATCGCCGAGGCGAACGGACACGGCAACGCGGCGCACGTGGCCGCGGCATCCACGCCGGCCGTTACCGGGTAAGAGCCGGCGCCTCAAAGATCGTCTCGTGGTAGGTCTTTCCGCGCCCCATTCCGATCAACCAGATGAACGGCTTCAGGGTTAGAGCGAAGGCGACCAAGTCGCCGACGCGAGGTGAGAAAGCGTCACCGAGCAGCAACATCCCCGCAGTTCGTGGCAATATGACGCGTCGACTGCCACGGCGCACCGCGGCGACCACTGCACGCCCAACATCTTCGGACGAGAGCGGAGTCATGTGACGGAACGGGGGAGGCATTTCCGCCTCGTCGGCTTCTCGCAATAGGTCGGTAGCCGTGAGAGCGGGGTGAATAACCGAAACCCGAATATTACTGCCGGCCAGCTCCTGGCGAAGCGCGTCAGAAAATGCCGAGACCGCGTGCATCACAATCGCGTATGAACCGAAGCGGGCGAACGCTTTTCGGCCCATCACCGATGACATGTTGACAATCGCGCCACCGCCTTGTCGCCGAAGGATCGGCAGCACGCGCCGGGTGACGTGCATCATTCCGAACAGGCTCGCCTGCAGTGTTTGGTGGACATCTTCCTCAAACGTCACCGAGTCGACACCACCGACCCGCCCGATCCCGGCGTTGTTCACCAGCACGTCGATCCTGCCGAATCGGTCCATCGCGGTCTCCACCAGTGTTTCCACGGCAGCGTGCGAGGTCACATCGGTCGGCACCGAGATTGCCTCAGCGCCGAGATCGTGAATCTCATTGTGGACCTGGGTAAGTCGGTCAACTGACCGAGCCGCCAGCACTAGCCGCGCTCCTTCGCGGGCGAAGGCCAGTGCGATATCCCGGCCGATTCCTCGTGACGCGCCGGTGACTAGAACGACCTGGTTCTCAAAGGACTTCATCTGCTGACCTCCAGTGGTGTATATACAACATACGGCTATCGAGATTCCATTGACATCGGCGGGCGATTAATTGCTTGGTATGTGGCTCAGGCTGCTCGCCATCTTCTGGATCGCCTTCACGCCGGCGGACCCGAGAAGCTGCGCGGCCTGCTGCTGGGCCTGTCGCCAGTCGGGCAGGACGGATTCGACCTTTTTGCGCCCAACCGGGGTAAGGGCGACCTCCCGTACCCCCTTCGCGTCGGTCGATACGGCCTCGATCCAGCCCCGCTTCAGGAGCAGGTTCAAATTGCGACTGATCGTCGACCGTTCCAGTTGCAGCACATCGCCCAGCTTCGTTGGCGGACAGGGACCGACCATTCCGAGGGCGGCCAGAAGGTTTACCTGAGCAATGCTGACGCCATGGCCTTCAACGGCGCGGTCGTAAAGGCCGCTGACGGCTCGGCCGATCAGCCGGACCCGAACCGCCAGGCATTCATGAACGATCTCGTCAACAGCAGAAGAAGCCACCCCGCTATTGTTGTATATACATCAATAGAGCGTCAAGTCCCCGGCTGAAGCAGTCGAGGGCCGATCCCGGCACCGCTGATCAGCAGTCGCTAGGCTTACCGCCCATGGCAACTTCGGGTGGCGCGGCCAATCCTCGGCTCTCCGTGGATGACTGGGTGCAGGAAGGCTTTCGGGTGCTCGCCGAGGACGGAGTGAAGGCCCTGACACTTGGACGGCTGTGCAGTCGGCTCGGGGTCACCAAGGGCAGCTTCTACTGGCATTTCAGTGACATGAAGGCCTACCGCGAGGCGCTGATCGGCAGCTGGGCTGCCGTTCGCGACGAGGACCGCGGGTATTTCGACGACCTGGCCAGCGAGCCTCCCCGGCATCGGTTGTCGCGCATGATGACCGCACTGGTCGGACCCCGGCATTGGATGCTGGAGCGGGCAATGCGGGAATGGGCGCGATCAGAGTCCGCGGTCGCCGCCGCGGTGCGGGCATCCGACCGGCGGGTGGTCGCGGCGGTCCGGAAAGCCTTTCTCGACGACGGCTTCGACCCCGATGAGGCGGACATGCGTGCCAACGCCACATTTGCCGCCGGCATCGGCTTCTTGCACCTATCGGGCTCGCGGCCTAATCCGCAGGCTGCCGGACGCCGCGAAGAATTCCTCGAGGTGATGCTGCGGCACTGAGCTACCATACCAAAAGGTATGGTAGCGTGGTCGGTGTGACGACGGTCGGATCCGATTTCGTTACGCGGTTGGCGGATCGCGCCGGTGAGGCGGAGAAGCTGCGTCGGCTGCCGCCGGCCACCATCGACGACTATCGGGAATCCGGGCTGGCACGGCTGCTGCTCCCGGCGCGTTACGGCGGGCGACAGGCGGAGTTTCCCGAGATTCTCGATGCGGTGCGCCGGATGGCCCACGGCTGTGCGTCGAGCGCCTGGACGCTGGGGTTTTACACCCTGCACAACTGGATGCTCGCGCTGCTTTGTGAGCAAGCCCAAGACGAGGTGTTCGCCGACGGGCCGGTGCTATGCCCCGCGCCGCTCGCGCCGACCGGGCGAGGCGCGCCGGCCGACGATGGCATTCGGTTGACCGGGCGATGGTCCTGGGCGACTGGCGTGATGGACGCCGACTGGGTGCTCGTCGGCGCCATTTGCGGGCCCGACGACGCGCCGTATCCGGCCCTGGTGTTGCTGCCCGCAGCCGACGTCCGCGTCGAGGACGTCTGGCACACCGCCGGAATGTGCGCCACCGGCTCCAACGATGTCGTCGCCGACAACGTGTGGGTACCCGGGCATCGAATGGTCACGGTGGCCGATATCTACGGCGGGACAACACCGGGTGCCACATTGCACGAGGCTGCGGTGTATCGGTGGCCGATGGTGGCGGCGCTGGCGCTGACCGCTGCGATGCCCGCGCTGGGTTCCGCCGAGCTGGTCGCCGATCTCTTTGCTCAGCGGCTCAGTGAAAGGGTGCTCGCGTATTCGGGTGTGGCGCAAAAGGATCAGCCAACCGCACAGGTGCGAATCGGCGGCGCGGGGGTGCGGCTGCGCGCCCTGCGCGGGTTGGTCGCTGCCGCCGCCGACGACATTCAGGCCAGGGTCAGCAGCCGGCAGCACATCGGCCGCACGGTCCGGGCCGGCGTCCGCGCAGCCGCGGCGCATGTCGTGCACGAATCCCGTTCAGTGATCGCCGATCTGCTGGAGGTGTCCGGAGCCAGCGCGCAATTTCTGGACAACCCATTGCAGCGTGCCAAGCGGGATGTCGACGTCATCTCCGGGCACGTGGT
>DASZKQ010000435.1:0-5742 GCA_035552835.1 Mycobacterium sp.
CTCGGTCTTGTAGGCGGCGTTGACGGCCTCGGCGAGGGCGTTGTCATAGCTATCGCCGCGCGACCCGACAGAAGGGGCGATCCCCAGTTCGGCCAGCCGGTCGGTATAGGCCAGCGATAGATATTGCGATCCGCGGTCGGAATGATGCACCAACTCAGATAAGTTCGAGTCCGATTGCCACACAGCATGATTGAATGCCTGCAGCGGCAGTTCCTCGGTGCGCATGCTCGCCGAGACCGCCCAGCCGACGATCTTTCTGCTACAGGCATCGGTGACAAAGGCGGTGTAGCAAAAGCCCTGCCAGGTGCGCACGAAGGTGATGTCGGCGACCCACAACCGGTTGGGAGCAGCGGCTTTGAACTGCCGGTTGACCAGATCCGCGGGCCGGGCTCCGGCAGGGTCGCTGATGGTGGTGAACACCGGTTTGCCCCGCTGCACACCGCGCAGGCCGGCCTTGCGCATCAATCTGCGGGTCTGTTCACGGCCCAGTTGCCAACCACGCCGTTTCATCGCCGCATGCATTTTGTTGACCCCGTAGACCGAGTAGTTCTTGCGATGCACCTCACGCAGGTCGGCGATCAGCTGCTCATCGCGGATCTCCCGATCCGACGGTGGCCGGGTCCGGGCGGCCCGATACCCGCGCGAGGTGAGAAATCCCGGGATAGCTGCCCGCAGCACACGGCAGATGAGCTCGACCCCGAACTGATCGCGATGAGCATCGATGTAGGCGATCATTTCGTCGCGGGCCGGTCGAACTCCGCGGCAAAAAATGCAGACGCTGACTTCAAAATCTCGTTAGTTATCTGAGGTTCTCAGCTGCCCGTCGATGATGTAGACGACACGCGGTGTCGGGTGCGCCGAGATCCGTTGTGGACTGGTTATCTTCGGTGTCTGTGACGGGGCTGGGTTTGCGGGTGCAGCGGGTGGAGATGCCATTCGGCGACCCGCGGTCGTGGACGTTGACCAACGACGGCTCGGTGGTGGAGCCGGCGGAGTCGTTCCTGGCGCATCTGCATGCGGTGGAGCACTCACCGAACACGGTCAAGGCCTATGCACACGATCTGCGGGACTGGTTCGAGTTCCTCGGCCAGCACGGCCTGGTGTGGTCGGCGGTGCGGCTCGAGGATGTGGGCCGGTTCGTGGCCTGGCTGCGGCTGCCGGCGGAGTCGCGGGCCGGCAATGTGGCGGCGCTGCCGACCGCGGCGAGCATGTGCTCGGAGTCGACGGTGAACCGGAAGCTGTCGGCGGTGTCGGCGTTCTACGAGTTCCAGCAGCGTCACGGCGTGGACCTGGGGGATCTGCTGGTGACCTGGCAGCGGCGCGGAACGCGCGGCGGATCCTGGCGGCCGTTGTTGGCGCACTTGGGTTCTCGACCCGAACGAACCCGCCGCGTCGGTCTGCCCGCCGAGCGGCGCATCCCCGCCACGCTCGACGGTGATCAGGTCGCGGCGATCGTCGCGGCGTGCGATCGGCTGCGGGACCGGTTCCTGTTCACCCTGCTCGCCGAGACCGGGCTACGCGTCGGTGAGGCGCTGGGGTTGCGGCACAGCGATATCGACGCCGCCTCCCGGTTGGTCACGGTGACACCACGAGCCAACGGCAATCGGGCGCGGGCCAAGGGCGGTGGTCGTCAGGTGCCGGTGGCTGCGCGGGTGATCCGCCTCTACTCCGACTACCTGCACAGCGAGTACGGCGAGCTGGACAGCGACTACGTGTTCGTCAACCTGTGGTCCGGCCCGGCCGGTAGCCCGTTGACGTATCCGAGCGTCTATGACCTGACCTGCCGGATCCGTCAGCGGACCGGGATCGCATTCGGGCCGCACATGTTTCGGCACACCTACGCTACTGAGCTGTTGCGCCGCGGGGTCGCAGTGGAGGTGGTCGGCAAACTGCTGGGACATACCTCGATCACCACCACCAGCGACACCTACGCCCACCTGAAGATCGAGGACGCCCGGCGAGCGCTGGTGGCGGCGGGCTGGCTGACGGACAAGGACGTGCAGCGGTGAGTGTCGCGGCGCTGGCCACGCAGCCCGATGCCGGCCTGCATGGGCGCCTGGATGCGTTGGTGCGCCCCGAGTTCCGGGTCGATGTGCTGGTGCCGGCAGCGGGTGACCCGATCCTGGGCACGCCCGCCTGCGAGGTCACCGGCTGCGTGCACTCCAGCCGCTACGGCGGGCTGTGTCTGGCTCACCTGCGGCGGTGGAAGCTCGACGGGCGCCCCGACCGGCGGGCGTGGGCGGCGTCGGCGGATCCGGCCGTGATGGGACACCGGCCGCTGCAGCCGTGCCAGGTCATCGGCTGCGGATACGGGCAGCATCGGTACCGGTTGTGCTACAAGCATTCCCGCGCGTGGGACAAGGCCGGACACCCAAGCGTGGAGCAGTGGACTCCAACGCTGGCCACCACAACGACCGTGTGCGCGTTGCCGGGCTGCGCGTTGTGGGCCGAGCTGGACGGCGGCTGGTGCCGGTCGCACCACGTGCGGTGGCGGCAGCGCGGTCGGCCGGCGGCCTACGACTTCATCACCTACTGCGCCAGCTACGGCGAAGACCACTTCGACTTCCGGCCGCTGCCACCGCAATTGCGGCTCGAAATCCAGTACGCGATCCAATGCCGCGTCGATGCCAACCGCACCCGCACCACGCCGCGATCGATCAAACCGCTGCTGGATTACCTCGTGGCCGACGGCGCCTCGTCGCTGCTGGACCACCCGATCGAGGATTGGCTGGCCCGCCTGCCCGCCTCCGCATCGACCACCTCACCGCGCGCGTTCCTGGGTTACACGATCGACTGCCTGCTCGACGTCCGCGACGGAACCGGATGGGACAGCGAGTACCAGCGGGACGTGTGGCTGCTGCGACGGATCGGCGTTTCCGCGGGCCACGGTGCGCGGCTGGACTTCACCCCAGTCCAGCCGCGCTGGCTGCGGGAGTTGACCAAACGCTGGTGCCGGTGGCGCATCTCCTGCGGGATCGGGCTCGGCCAGCTGCGCAAAGATCTCATCGCGATGATCCGACTATCGCGGCTGACGCCCGGACTGGCGGCCTTGACCGGTCCCATCGCGCTCGATCGGGCGGCGCTGGAGGCCTACCTGGCTCAGCTGGTGATCGAGGTCCCGCACGCGAAGACCCGCAGCAGCGACATCAGTGCCGTCACAGGGTTTCTGCGCGCCGTCCGCCAGCACCACTGGGCGCGGCTGTCCGCCGAGGCCGAACTCTATCCCAGCGACCACCCTCGCCGCGCCGAAGCACCGGTGCCGCGCGCGATCCCCGAATTCGTGATGAACCAGCTCGAAAGCACCGACAACCTCGCTCACCTCACCGATCCGCGGATCCGGCTGCTAGTCGAGATCCTCATCCGCACCGGGCTGCGCATCGGCGACGCCACCCGACTAGCGCTGGGCTGCCTGATCCGCGACCACCAGGGCGCGGTCTACCTGCGTTACCGCAACCACAAGATGCGCCGCGACGCCGTGGTCCCCATCGACGACGAACTCACTACCATGATCGAGGCCCAACAGGACCGCGCCCGGCAGCGGTTCCCCGACACCGCCGTGCTGCTGCCGCGTGGACACGCCAACCCCGACGGTCGATTCCCCATCCACACAGGAACTTTCGACATGCGGCTCAAGCGATGGCTGGCCGACATCGCGGTCACCGACGAGTACGGCCGCCCGGTCAAGGTCACACCCCACCAATTCCGGCACACCTACGCCACCCGGCTGATCAACAACGACGTGCCCCAGGAAGTGGTGCGTCGCCTGCTCGACCACACCAGCCACACCATGACCGCCCGCTACGCGCGCCTGGCCGACACCACCATCCGCCAACACTGGGAACGCGCTCAAAAGATCAACATTCGCGGCGAGCCCGTCGACACCAGCACCGACGGTCCGCTCGCCGACGCCGCCTGGATGAAACAGAACCTGTCTCGCGCGAAAATGGCTCTGCCCAACGGCTATTGCGGTCTGCCGTTGCAGAAATCGTGTCCACACGCCAACGCCTGCCTGACCTGCCCGCTGTTCGTCACCACCGCCGAATTCCTGCCGCAACACCACCAACAGCTCGACGCCACCCGCGTACTGATTACCCGCGCCGAAACCGACGGCCACACCCGCCTCGCCGAGATGAACCGCACCGTCGAGACCAACCTGCTCACCATCATCAGCACCCTCGAACACGGCCCCGACTGCCAGTGCGGCAACACACCATCCGGCGAAACATGCTGCCGAGAAGGAACATCCGATGCGTCCTGACAACACCCACCACCTCCTCGCCGCCGCCCAACGACGCAGGGACCGCACCCTCGAACGCGCCCAGCGCACCCTGCGGGAACTCAGCGAAACCGGTCAGCGCTACACGGTCACCGACATCGCCGCCCGCGCCGGCGTCTCCCGCGCCTGGCTCTACACCCAAACCGGGCTACGCGACCAGATCCGCCAACTCGCCGACCAACACCCGAGACGTCCACCGGTCGTCGAGGAATCCCAGCGCAGCTCCGACGCGTCCCTGCGGCAACGGCTCACCCTCGCCCACGCCCGCGTCCGTGAACTCGACGACGAAAACCGGCACCTGCGCGACCAGATCGCTCACCTGCACGGCCAACTCCGAGCCACCCGCATCGCCGGCGACAGGGTCGTCGCAGACACCGTCCACGACGCGAACAGCCTGATCAGACTGCCAAACGACCAAACCGACCCGAGATAGCGTTGGCTCTGCGCAATTCAGCGTTCTCACGCTTGAGCTTACGGATCTCGGCATGCTCAGAACTTGTCATGCCGGGACGCTCACCGGCATCGACTTGGGCCTTGCGCCGCCACCGACGCACCGACTCTTCCGCGATACCAAGTTTGCTGGCCACGGACTTAATGGCTTCGAACTCCGATACTTCCGAGGCTTCCATCACAGTGTCCAACAGCCGCAACGCACGCTGCCGGAACTCCGGCGAATACTGACGGGGCATAGCTTCCAATCCTCCTATAGGGATCGGAACTAAACCTGGGGTAATTCAGGAGACGACTGGGCTGAAGATCACCATGACATTCATCTGATCGACGCCGAGGGCGCTCGGCTAGCGTCGCGTCGGCTACCCGAAGGCCTAGTTGGCATTCGAGGGTTCCATGAGCTGGTGGCTGCCCACGCTGAAGAACCAAGCCAGGTCGTGGTCGGTATCGAAACCGACCGGGGCCTATGGGTGGATGCCTTGACGGCGGCCGGATATCAGGTGTTCGGGGTCAACCCGCTGGCGGTCGCCCGCTACCGCGACCGCCACCACGTGTCGGGGGCCAAGTCCGATGCTTCTGATGCCAAGTTGCTAGCTGATCTCGTGCGCACCGACCGGCACAATCACCGTCTGATCGCCGGGGACAGCGAGCAGGCCGAAGCCATCAAGGTTCTGGCCCGGGCACACCAGAATCTGATCTGGGCGCGCACCCGCCACACCAACGGCCTGCGCTCGGCGCTACGCGAGTACTACCCGGCAGCGCTGGAGGCGTTCGACGATCTGGCCGACCGCGACGCCCCGGCCATCCTGGGCCGCGCTCCCACCCCGGCCGACGTCGGTCGCCTGAGCCTGTCAAAGATCCGGTCTGCGCTCAAAGCCGCTGGGCGCCAACGCAACCTCGACAGCCGGGCAGTGCAAATTCAGGAAATGCTGAGTAGCGAGCGGCTGACCGCTCCCGCCGCGGTCACCGCCGCGTTCGGGGCCAGTACCCGCGCCGCCGTCGGCATCATGGCCGAA
>DASZKQ010000436.1:0-1654 GCA_035552835.1 Mycobacterium sp.
GCATCGGTTTTCGCGCCCGAATCCGCAGGCGTGCACCCTCTGCTGGCCGCCGGTTTTGGGGCGGCGATGGCCGCTCGTGTCGAGACCGAACGGGCCGTCCTCGCCGACGGGGACGTACGCGGTGTTGTGATACGACCCGGGCTGGTCTACGGACATGGCGGCAATTCGGACCTCAAGTCTTTGATCGACCGGGCACGGAAGGAAGGGCGCGCGGGTCACTGGGGAAGCGGTGGCACAACTCAGAGCTACGTGCACGTCGACGATCTGGCCGACTTATTCTGTCTGGCAGCAGAACTCGCGCCACACGGGGCGAGCCTGCACGGCGTCGCCGACGACGTCACCGTGCGCGACTTGGCCCGCGCCATCAACCGGATGATCGGGACAGACGAGCACACCGACAGCCTTTCGCTCTTGCAGATGCTGGGCATCACCGCCGACGCGGTTGGGAACATCGGCGGCTCATTCACACCGCCGCCCAGCGCGCCATCGGGCATCAGCATGTCGCTGAACAAACGCTTGTCCTCGGACGGCACGCGCGAGCTCCTCGGCTGGTCGCCCCAACGGGCAGACATCTGGGACGATGTCGCCTTCGGCTCATACGCAAGCCCCTAGCCCGCCGTACCGGCATCAAGGAAGGCGAAATTTCTGTGGACCTCTACGACGTGATGCGCACCACGTTCGCCGCGCGCGAGTTCACCGGCGAACCACTACCCGACCGCGTGCTGTATCGCATCCTCGACAACGCACGTTTTGCACCAAGTGGAGGTAACCGTCAGGCGGTGCGCATCATTGTGGTCCGCGACCAGCAGACCCGCGACCGCCTCGCCGAGTTGTCGGTGCCCGGCGCCCAGCGGTATATGGCGCAGCTCGGTATCGGGGAGGCGCCCTGGAATCCGTTAAGGCCCAGTGGCGTTCCTGCCTCGGACGTGGACACCACCAATGTTCCGGACACCTTCATCGCACCGCTGCGGCGGGCATCCGTTGTCCTCGTGGTGTGTCTGGATTTGAGGTACGTCGCGGCCACCGATCAGATCCTCGACCGCGTCGGGGTGGTCAGTGGTGCCTCGGTGTACCCGCTGGTGTGGAACATCCTGCTGGCCGCACGCGGCGAGGGATACGGCGGCAATCTCACGACGATGGTGGTGCCCCAGGAGCCGCAGGTGCAAAAACTGTTGGCAATTCCCGATTTCTGTGCGGTCGCTGCGGTGTTGGCTCTCGGCAAGCCGACGCGCCGCATTACCAAGCTGCGCCGCAAGACCGTTGGCGAAATCGCTACGTGGGAGCGATTCGACGGGCCGGCGTACACAGTCGCTGACCAACCTCGAGGCAACCCGGACGGCTCAGCGAATCCGTAGCACCACCTGCCCGAAGGGATTCAGGGCGGTCAAGCAGCTCGGGTGGCTCGGCTACATCGGTGATCGGCACCTCGCCATGGATCACCGGTCGGATGCTGCCCTAAGCGATCAGCGGCCACAGATTCTGCGTTAGGCCGCACGACCCTGCCCAGGATTTCCACGAACAATGGCTTGGCCCATAACAGTCGGCTCGACCCGGCGCACGCCACGCGCTGAGCCGAGCCCGTCAGCCATTTCGGTTGCTGAATGCCTGCGTTGTTCACCATGACGTGCAGCTGACCGAGTCGGTGTTCTAACTC
>DASZKQ010000437.1:0-9927 GCA_035552835.1 Mycobacterium sp.
CGTCGCGTGGCGCCGGAACCACCAAGACTCGACAGGACGGATTAACAGCACCACGATCAATGCGAGCGCCCAGCCCAACAAGATGTCGACTACGAAGTGCTCGGCGGAGTACACCAGCACGAAGGCCATTGCCAACGGGTAAGCCACCAGCAGCGGACGCCACCTCGCCTTTACCAGCCGCCACAGAAAGACCGAGGTCATCGCCGTCACCGCGGCATGCAGCGAGGGAATCGCTGCGACCAGATTCACGCCGGCCTGTCCGGAGTTGACCAGAGCCCCCGCCGATTGCAGGTGCAGCGTTCCCCAGCCACGAGTGGAGATCCGCTCCACAAACTGATGGGCACCAGGCTGACTTCTGTGCATGGCGCCCAACAGCCCGCCGTGCGAGACGTGTGCGTGGCTTCTGAACATGCAGTGCGGGTTGGACGGGCCACCGGCGACGTCGGCCGACGTGCAGCGGGCCGCTGCCCACGGCGGTGCTGCCGGCAGCACGATGTAGACAACCAGCGCAGCGAAAGACAACGCGACGAACCGTCTGACAAACGCAGCCCAGTCGCTTCGGCTGCGCAGCCAGAGCACTCCGGCGACAACATAGGGCAGGACGAAAAACGACATGTAGATGCCGCTGATGATCACTTCCCACCACGGCGGGTGTGGCAGCTTGATGCGCTCCTGCAACCACACGGTCGGGATGGTGCCGAAGAACAACCACCGGTCCGCCCGGGGCTGGAAATGCCACAGCGTAGGCGCTCCGACCAGCGCTGTCGCTCCGCGGCTGAGGTCATACACCAGCAGCACAAGGGCGAACGGCAGCCAGTCGCGAACGACCGCCAATACCGTGTGCCCCCGACCGATGCTGGCGGCGATGAGCCCGGTGGCGATATAGAGCAGTAGCAGTTCGCGATTAAATGCGAGCCCGTCCGTCAGGCTCCGGTAGGTCACGACAATGGCCCAGATCGTGACCGCCATCCGCCGCGCGAACGTCAGCCAACGCTCGCGGGTTTCGCGGGGGTCGAGGTCAAAGTCGGCGACGGATTCAGGGCGCGCCAACGGCATGGCCTGCGGCAGCTTTGGACGGCGGAGCAGCCGGGTGGCTACCGCCTGCGGGTCACCCTTGAAGAGCCGGATCCTGCGATCAGTTGTTACTGTCACCAGTCCAACCTTATCCTTTTCCGACTGTTTCCCATCCGTTCATTCTCATAGGGATCGGCGATTGAGCCAAATAATTCGCCAGAAACGCTGTAGCGCAACGCCTTAGGGGCGGTGCACGAGGGTGCTTCGTCGAGCGGCGGTCTGCTTTGCCGTCCGATCGCGTGACCCTATGCGACAGCTGTGAATTCGGATGACTTCACTGGTCAAGGTGGTCCAATAATAGGAGACTCCGTCGAAGATACGCCGGAACCAGAGGGGCGCGTCGGCGTCAGACTTAGCTCGTCCCATTGTTTCTGTAGTTCGCGTTCATTCGCGCTAGAGATCATGCCTGACGGCGCGAACAGTCTTGACGGCGCTGGATCATCTTCAGTCAGCGGTTTGCCGTAGCCGCGAATTGTTCTGTACACCACAATGATTGCGACTACGACCACAATCACGACAACACTGGCGAAGATCACCGATAGCGTGCCCTGGACAAACGTGTTTCTGATCACGTCGTTCAGCTGACTGGGCGTCTTCGCCGAACCGAACGCCGTCTTACCGGCTGCTTTTGCGGCGGCATATTGGGAATGCTGAGTCCAGTAGCCCACGTTGGGATCTGGAGAAAAAATCTTCTGCCACGATGCGGTCAGCGTGACCGCAAGATCCCACAACAGTGGAATCCCTGGAATCCACGCCCAGTTCAGCAGACCCGTTTTGATGACGACCACGCTGATGACGGTCAAAGCGATCGCCGCCAACAGCTGATTGGCAATACCGAACAGCGGGAACAGCGTGTTGATACCGCCCAGCGGATCGGTCACGCCCATCAGCAGGATGCTGCCCCACGCCGCAGCGACGGCCAGGCTGCAGACCCATACACCCGGGCGCCAACTAGGGTTTCGCAGCTTAGCCAGCGGACCACCCAAGGTGCCTAGCGTGTCGGAAAGCATGAAGCGCGCGACCCGGGTGCCGGCGTCCAGTGCGGTCAGGATGAACAGCGCCTCGAACATGATCGCGAAGTGGTACCAGAACGCCTTGAGGCCCGCACCGCCGAATGCCCGTTGCAGCACTTCGGACATGCCGACCGCCAGCGTCGGTGCGCCGCCGGTACGCGACACGATCGACTTTTCGCCCACGCTGGCGGCGGCCTGACTGAGCTGGTCCGCCGTCACGGGCTGTCCCGACAAGCCCAGCCGGTTCAGGTAATCCGCGGCGGTTGCCGCGGTGCTGCCGGTTTTTGCAGCTGGGGCGTTGAGAGCGAAGTACAGGTGCTGGTCGAGGATTGCCGCGCTGATCAGCGCCATGACCGCGACGAACGACTCGGTGAGCATGCCGCCGTAACCGATCAGACGCATCTGGCTTTCCTTCTCCAGCAGCTTCGGCGTCGTCCCCGATGAGATCAATGCGTGGAATCCCGATAGCGCGCCGCAGGCGATGGTGATGAACAGGAACGGGAACAGCGAGCCGGGGAAAACCGGTCCATCGCCGCGGGCGGCGAACCGTGAGATCGCGGGTGCCTGCATGAGCGGGTGGGCAACACAGATGCCGATGGCCAGCAAGGCGATGGCGCCCACCTTCATAAACGTTGAGAGGTAATCGCGCGGCGCGAGTAGCAGCCACACCGGGAGCACCGACGCGATGAAACCATAGATGACGATCAACCACGCCACCGTTACCGGTGACAAGGTCAACCACGATGCGCCCCAAGCTGTTTCGCCGACCCAGTCGCCGGAAGCCACGGCGAGCATCAGCAGCACGAAGCCGATAAGTGATACTTCGCCCACCCGCCCGGGACGCAGGAACCGGAGGTAGCAGCCCATGAAGATGGCGATGGGGATGGTCATGGCGATGGAAAACACGCCCCAAGGGCTCTGCGCTAGTCCCCGCACCACCACCAGGGCGAGGACGGCGATGATGATCACCATGATGACGAAGGCCCCGATGAGGGCTGCGGCGCCGCCGGTGGCACCCAGCTCGTCGCGGGCCATCTGGCCAAGAGAACGGCCCCGTCGCCGGGTGGAGATCCACAAGACCAAGTAGTCTTGCACGGCTCCGGCGAACACTGCGCCGATGACGATCCAGATGCTGCAGGGCAAGTAGCCCATCTGCGCGGCCAATACCGGTCCGACGAGGGGTCCGGCTCCGGCGATCGCGGCGAAATGATGGCCGAACAGCACTCGCCGGTCGGTCGGGACGAAGTCAGTGCCGTCGTCGAAAACTTCGGCCGGTGTGGCGTGGTCGTCGCGCGGGCGAACGATTTTGGTCTCGATCAGCCGGGCATAGAACCGGTACCCGATGACGTAGGTGCAGATCGCCGCGACGACGAACCACACCGCGTTGACCGTCTCGCCGCGGACGAAGGCGATGATCGCCCAGGCCACCGCACCCAACACGGCGATTGCTCCGAAGACGATCTTGTGCCTGGTACGGATCGGTGAGCGGTCGATAATCGCGACTGCCGGCAGGTCGGCGTCGGTGTGGATGTAGCTGACGTGGCCGTTGTGCCCTTCCACGGCCGGGACCCTACGCGAATGTGAATGTGCCGACCCTTCTATCGGCGTCTCGCGTCGCGACGTTCACAGTCGCGCAACCGCCGCTTAACCCCGGTGCAGGGCACGCACGGTGTCGATGCTGTCGGCCTGGTCGGGGCCCTTGTCGTCGCGGTAGCGCACTACCCGGGCGAACCGCAGCGCCAAACCGCCTGGGTATCGCGAAGACTGCTGCACGCCGTCGAAAGCCACCTCGACCACCTGCTCGGGGCGCAGCTGCACGACATAACCGTCCGTCGGACCGGCGGCCAGTTCGTGAAACCGCGCGGTCTGCCAGTCCAGCATCGCGTCGGTCATGCCCTTGAAGGTTTTGCCCAACATTGTGAAGCCGCCGGTGGCCGGGTCGCGCGCGCCCAGGTGAATATTGGACAGCTTTCCCTTGCGCCGTCCCGACCCCCACTCGACGGCCAGGACCACCAGGTCCAGGGTGTGGACCGGTTTGACCTTGAGCCAGCCGGCCCCGCGGCGTCCGGCCTCGTAGCGGGCGGCCAACGACTTGGCCATCACGCCCTCGTGGCCCGCGGCCAGCGTCGCTTCCAGGAAGTCGGCAGCGGCGACCGGATCCGACGTAACCAGCCGATCGACCCGGTTCTGCGCGGACGCGATCTCGTCGAGCACCGCCATCCGCTCGCCGGTCGCTGCATCGAGGAGGTTGACGCCGTCGCGGTGCAGGATGTCGAAGAAGAACACTGACAGCGGCTGGGCTGCTCGGGCGGCCGGAACATCGACGGATCGGCCGAATCGCGATCCGGTGACCTGGAAAGGCTGCGGCCGGCCGTCTTGGCGTAACGCGATCGCCTCGCCGTCGGCGATCAAGTCGGTGACGGGTAGCGCCAGCGTCGCCTCTACCACCTCGGGTAGCCGTGCGGTGACGTCGTCGAGGCTTCGGGTATACACCGTCACCTGATCACCCGCCCGATGCACCTGAACCCGTGCGCCATCCAGCTTCGCCTCCAAAGCTGCTGTGCCGCCGAGCTTTTCGAGTGCCTCGGTTACGCTTGTCGCGGTCTGGGCCAGCATCGGGCCAACCGGTCGGCCCACCCGCAGGGTAAACGCCTGCAGCGCCACCGTTCCACCGGTCAGGCCCGCGGCGGCGACCGCGGGCAGGTCCCCGCCCAACATCGCCGCGCGTCGTACTGTCGCGGCAGGGATCTTTGCGGCGGCGGCGACCGCATCGGCCATCACGCCGGCCAGCGCGCCCTGACGCAGCTCGCCGGTCAACAGCCGCCGCAGAAACGTCTGCTCGGTTTCTGTTGCAGACGCAAACAATCCGGCGACAAGCTCGGCGCGCCGGGCCTGCGAGCCCTTACCCGATACGGTGCCGATCGCCGAGAAAGTCGCGTCGACGCCGACGACGGTCAAGCTGGGCTGTGTCGCGGCAGGGGGTAACGACCGCAAAGCCGCCCAGCCGACACCGATTTGGCGTTGCGGCAGCTCGCCGGAAAGCCACGACACGATGATCGCGACCAGCGTGGGATCGGGTTTGGCCCGGCTGAGCAGGTCGGCGATCCGCGCGATTTTGGCCAGCCGCGACGCGGAGCCACCCACTTCGGCCGAGGTCGTCGCCACGTCGATCAGCAGCACAGCCCACCTTTACACGCCTGACCGACAACGTCACGCACGGCCGCGATAGCGTGCTTTGTCAACGCCCGGCGACGATGCAGAGCGCGCAGCGCGATGAGGAGGAGCCGGGCAATCGGATCGGATCGAACAAGGAGGTTGGCATGGAGATCAACGGGAAGAAGGTGGTCGTCATCGGCGGCGCCTCAGGTATGGGCCGCGCCAGCGCCGAACTGCTGGCCGCCCGCGGGGCAAGTGTCGCGGTGCTGGATCGCGAAGGTTCGGACGGCAAGGACGTCGCCGCTGGTATCGGTGGCTCGTTTTATCCGGTGGACGTCACCGATTTCGCCGGCACCGAGGAGACCCTAGGGGCCGCTGTCGACAGTTTGGGCGGCCTGCACGTCACGGTGACGACGGCTGGCGGCGGCATCGCCAAGCGGACGATGTCGAAGTCCGGACCGCATGACCTCGAGTCCTTCCAGTCGGTGATCGATCTCAACCTCATCGCCACGTTCAACATCAGCCGGTTGGCGGCAGAGCACATGAGCCGCAACGAGCCCGAAGACGAGGAGCGCGGCGTCATCATCAACACCGCGTCGATCGCGGCATTTGAGGGCCAGATCGGGCAGGTCGCGTACACCGCGGCCAAGGCGGGCATCGCCGGCATGTGCCTGACCATGGCACGCGATCTCGGATCGCTGGGCATCCGCGTGTTGGCCATCGCGCCAAGCCTGTTCGCCACCGGATTGACCAAGGGCATTCCCGACGAGTACGCCACCGCGCTGACCAAGGATGCCGCTTTCCCGAAGCGTCTCGGCCGCCCAGAGGAGTACGCCAAGCTGGTCGCGGCCATCGTGGACAACCCGATGCTCAACGGCCAGTGCTTACGGCTCGACGCCGGACAGCGGTTCGCCCCCAAGTGATGCCGCAGCCGGATTAAGTACACTATTTGCACGTAGCCTCCGCAACGATGAGGAAGGCCCTCGAATGGGTATCGCACTGACCGACGACCATCGCGAGCTCGCCGAAGTAGCCCGCGGGTTCCTCACCTCGCAGAAGGCCCGCTGGGCCGCACGCTCGCTCTTGGATGCGCCCGACGAGGCGCGTCCGGAGTTCTGGCAGGACCTCATCGAACTCGGCTGGCTCGGCCTGCACATCGACGAGGAGCACGGCGGCTCGGGATACGGGCTGCCGGAACTCGTGGTAGTGATCGAAGAGCTGGGCCGGGCGGTGGCGCCGGGACCGTTCGTACCGACGGTGATCGCCTCGGCGGTGATTTCCGCCAACGGCACCGCCGAGCAGAAGGCCCGGCTGCTGCCGGGGTTGGTCGACGGCACGGTTACCGCGGGGGTCGGCCTGGGCGGCGAAGTCGCCGTCGACGGCGCAGTAGCCAGCGGCGATGCTGGCATCGTATTCGGCGCCGGGCTGGCCGACCTGCTGCTGATCGCCGCGGGCAGTGACGTCTTGCTGCTGGAACGCAACCGCGACGGCGTGTCGGTCGACGTACCCGGCAACCTGGACCCGGCCCGCCGATCGGGTCGGGTCAGGTTGCAGGAGGTCAGCGTCACCGATCAGGACATCCTGCCCGGGGCTGCGGAATCAGCGTTGGCCCGAGCCCGCACGCTCGTGGCCGCTGAGGCAGTCGGCGGGGCGTCGGATTGTGTCGACGCCGCGGTCGACTATGCCAAGGTGCGCCAGCAATTCGGCCGCACCATCGCCACCTTCCAAGCGATCAAGCATCACTGCTCGAACATGCTGGTGGGCGCCGAGTCGGCAATCGCCGCGGTGTGGGACGCCTCTCGTGCCGCGGGCGAGGACGAGCAGCAATTCCGGCTCGCGGCTGCGGTTGCGGCGGCGCTGACGTTTCCGGCCTATGCGCGCAATGCCGAGCTCAACATTCAGGTGCACGGCGGAATCGGGTTCACCTGGGAGCACGACGCACACCTGCACCTACGCCGGGCGCTCACCGTCCGGGCGCTGTTCGGTGGCGACGCACCCGTGGCCGATGTTTTCGATCAGACCGCCGCCGGTGTCACCCGAGCCAACAGCCTGGACCTGCCGCCGGAGGCCGAACAACTGCGCAAACGAATCCGCGCCGACGCCAACGAGATCGCCCCGCTGGACAAGAAGAGCCGGCTGGATCGGTTGATCGCGACCGGCTACGTGATGCCGCACTGGCCAAAACCATGGGGCTTGGCCGCCGATGCCGTCGAGCAGTTGGTGATTGAGCAGGAGTTCGCCGCCGCAGGTATCAAACGTCCGGACTATTCCATCACCGGATGGGTGATCCTGACCCTGATCCAGCACGGAACCCCTTGGCAGATTGAACGATTCGTTGAAGCCGCCCTGCGCCAGGACGAGATCTGGTGCCAGTTGTTCTCCGAGCCCGAAGCCGGATCGGATGCGGCTGCGGTCAAGACCCGCGGTACCCGAGTGGACGGCGGCTGGAAGGTCAACGGGCAGAAGGTGTGGACCAGCGGCGCCCAAATTTGCCGTCGCGGCCTGGCCACCGTGCGCACCGATCCCGAAGTCCCGAAACACGCCGGCATCACCGCGATGATCATCGACATGAAGGCGCCCGGCGTCGAGGTGCGACCGCTGCGGCAAATCACCGGTGGCTCGGAATTCAACGAAGTGTTCTTCAACGACGTGTTCGTCTCCGACGAGGACGTTGTCGGGGAGCCCAACGCCGGATGGACCGTCGCCCGGGCCACCCTGGGCAACGAGCGGGTCAGCATCGGAGGCGGTGGAGGGTTCTACGAGGGTATCGCCGCGCAGCTGATCGGGCTGGCCCAACAGCAGGCAGATCAGTTGGCTGGTGCCAAGATTCGCATCGGCAACTTCTTGGCCGAAGACCATGCGCTCCGGTTGCTGAACTTGCGGCGCGCTGCCCGCAGCGTCGAGGGCGCGGGACCGGGGCCAGAAGGGAACATCACCAAGCTCAAGCTGGCCGAGCACATGGGTGACGGTGCGGCGATCGCCGCGGCGCTGCTCGGGCCCGAGATCGCGCTCACCGACGGGCCGGCCGGGCTGGTCAGCCGAATGGTGATGGGCGCGCGCGGCATGGCGATTGCCGGTGGCACCTCCGAGGTCACTCGCAATCAGATCGCCGAGCGGATTCTCGGCATGCCGCGCGATCCGCTGATCAAGTAGCGCTAGCCGGCTGGCGCGAAGCGTGGTGCGCCGCCGGTGCCAGGCTCCGCCAGTGCCTCGACGCGCATCCCGCATGCCACTGAATCAGGCTCACAGTCAACGATATTCGCCGCTACCCGTAGTCCGCTCTGCTCGACGAGCTCGACGATGGCGATCACGTACGGGGTCGGAATCTCCGGGTTGAAGGCGTGGTAGTTCACCGTGTAGGTGAACACGGTGCCGTGACCCGACACCGGCCGCGCGACAAGCGAACCGCCGCAGTCGCGGCATTCGCCGGCCGCGGGGTGCACCCAGTGGGCGCAATTGTCGCAGTGCTCGATGAGCAGCTCGGACGTCGCCTCGGTCGACACGGGCAATACAGTACACTCTATTGTTTAGGTTGTTGTTCAGCGGGTTGGTCTAACGGACGGCGCAGATGAGTTACTTCGAAAAAGACGCGATCATTTCCGGCATCGGCATCTCGCGAATCGGCCGTCGCACCGGCATTCCCGGGCTGGAGCTCACCATGGAAGCGGTCCGCGCTGCCATCGACGACGCCGGCCTGGCTGCGGCAGACATCGACGGCATTGCCACCCTGGGCGACACCCCCGCAGCCGAAGTCCTGGCCGCGCTGCACATCGAGGCGTCCGACTGCGGTTCGGGGTTCGGCACCGGTGGTCTGCTGAACCCGGTGATGTCGGCATGCCGTGCGGTCTCCGAGGGTCACGCGCGGCATGTGGTCATTTACCGGACGATCCAAATGCTGGGTGGCACCGTCCCGGTGAAGCGCGACGAGAATGCGCCCGCACCGCCGCTCGCCCGGATGTTCGAGACACCCGAGGGTGCTGAGCCACCCGCCGTCGGGCCGATGGACGATGTCAACGATCTGGTTGCCGCCCACGCATATTCCGCAGCGAACTGGCTTGCGCTGAACTGCCGCCGGCACATGGAGATGTACGGAACCACCAAAGAACAGTTGGGCTGGCTAGCGATCAACAGCAGGCGTAACGCGGCGTTGAACCCCCTTGCGGTGTACCGAGATCCGATGACCATGGATGACTATCTGGCCGCGCGGCCGGTTTCCACACCGTTGGGTCTGCTGGATTGCGACGTCCCGATCGACGGGTCGATCGCGGTGGTGGTCTCGGCCGCCGACTACACCAGAGACTGTCCGCATCGGGCGGTGAAGGTAGAGGCGATCGGGGGCACCGACGGCGCGGGCGGCTGGTTTCACCGTGCGGACTATCCGAAGATGGCGTCGGCAGACGCGGCGGCGCAGATGTGGTCGCGTACCGACCTGACGCCCGCCGATCTGAACCTCGCGGAGCTGTACGACGGGTTCACCTTCCTCACCTTCGCCTGGCTGGAAGCACTGGGCATCTGCGGTGACGGCGAAGCGGGTCCGTTCGTCGAGGGGGCCGAGCGGATCGCCCTCGACGGCAGCCTGCCGCTGAACACCTATGGCGGACAGCTCTCGGCCGGCCGTATGCATGGCTATTGGTTGTTGCACGAGGCCTGCCTGCAATTGCGCGGCGAGGCGGGGGAGCGGCAG
>DASZKQ010000438.1:0-7498 GCA_035552835.1 Mycobacterium sp.
AAATACATGGTGTTGTAGTTCACCAGCAGCGACACCGCTTCGGCGTCGTCGAGTTCCGCCGGACTACGGGTGACGTTGTCCAACGGCGCAATCACCTTTTCGGCGTACCCGCCGAGCACGCCGAACGCCGAGACCCGGTCACCCACTTTGAATTCCGACTCTTCGGGCGCCCAGTGCACCACCCCGGCAGCCTCCATGCCGGGGATGAACGGCGGCGGCAGCTTGAGCTGGTATTCACCCTTGCTCAGCAGCAGGTCCGGAAAGCACACCCCGGCGGCCCGGACATCGACGATGATTGTGTCGTCGTTGCCGGTGACATCGTCGACATCCGTATACACCAATCCGGACGGACCTGAAAGCTCTTGTACTACACAGGCTTTCATGACTTCGCGATTACCGGATCGAGAAGTCCGCCTGCTTCGCGGCGGACAAGTCTTCGATCTCGGCCCAGTGCCCGGCGATCTCGTCGACCGACGGCGGTGTCTTGAAGGTGACACCCTCGTTCTGGAATAGCGCGGTGCGCTGCACCTTGCCGCCGCCGACGATGAAGATCGAATCGGTGTCAGGCACCTCTTCGGTGCACAGATAGGCCACTACCGGCGCCACGAAATCCGGTGTCAGGTTTTTCAGCACCTCGGGCGGCAGGATGTCTTCGGTCATCCGGGTCGCCGCGATCGGTGCGACTGCGTTGGTCTTGATGTTGTACTTGGCGCCCTCCTGGGCCAACGTGTTGATCAAGCCGACCAGGCCCAGTTTGGCTGCGCCGTAGTTGGCCTGACCGAAGTTGCCGAACAGACCGCTGGTGGAGGTGGCGACCACCACCCGCCCGAAGCTCTGCTCGCGGAAGTGCGGCCATGCCGCGCGGATCACGTTGTAACCGCCGTAGAGATGCACCTTGAGCACGGCATCCCAGTTCTCGAACGACATCTTGTGGAAGGTGCCGTCACGCAGGATGCCAGCGTTGCTCACCACACCGTCGACTTTGCCGAACTCGTCGAGAGCGGTCTTGATGATGTTCTCCGCGCCTTCGGGCTCGGCGACGCTGTCGTAGTTGGCGGCAGCGCGGCCGCCGGCGGCCTTGATCTCTTCGACGACCTGGTCGGCCATGTTGTGTCCGGCGCCGGTTCCGTCGCGGGAGCCGCCGAGGTCGTTGACGATGACGCTGGCGCCCTCCTTGGCGAGAGTCAGGGCGTATTCGCGGCCCAGGCCGCCGCCCGCTCCGGTGACGACAACGACGCGATCCTGCACTCCAGGCATGGGCTTCCTCTCCTTCTCGGGCTTCATCGCCCGACTCTTCTCAAAAGCCGGTTCGGTTTGGTTGTGGCGACGCTAGAACAGCCGGCGCGCCAACTTCCACGCCCTATCTGTATACGGCGGGTAGGTGAAGCTGGATAAGTCGGGTCGGGTCGGCTTGGTCAACACCGACTTGCGGTGGCTGAACTCGTCGAAGCCCCAGCGCCCGTGGTAGGCACCCATGCCCGATGCGCCGACGCCGCCGAACGGAAGCCTGGCCGTCGACACCTGGAAGGCCAGGTGGTTGACCAACATGCCGCCCGCCGGCACCTCTTTGATCACCCGTTCACGCACTGCGCGCGTCTTGGTGAACAGGTATGCAGAAAGCGGCTTGGGCCGCGAGTTGACGAAACGTATTGCGTCGTCAAGGGATTGGACGGAGATCACCGGCAGGATGGGGCCGAAGATCTCGTTGCTCATCAGAGGCTCGTCGGGATCGGGGTCGAGAACCACGGTCGGTTCCAAGCGCAGGCCCGATGCGTCGGAGTTGCCCCCCAACGCGATCTTGCCCTTCGTCCTGGCCAGGTACCCGGTCAGTCGATCGAACTGGCGCTGGTTGACGATGCGCAGTCCGCTCTTCTCCTTAGACCGAAACGTCGTGATGGCCTGTTCAATCTTTTGGACGAGCTCGTCACGGATCTTCACGTCGGCGAGCACGTAGTCGGGCGCCACACACGTCTGACCGGCGTTGAGCAGTTTGATCCAGGCGATCCGCTTGGCCGCCACGTCGACGTCGGCGTCCGCGGCCACGATGACCGGGCTTTTACCGCCGAGCTCGAGGGTGACCGGCGTCAGGTGCGGTGCGGCGCCCTCGTAAACCTTGCGGCCGATCTCGGTGCCGCCGGTGAAAAACACCCGGTCGAAGCCCTGCGCGATCAGCTCTTGGCTCACCGCGCCGTCGCCTTCGACCACTGCGACCGCATCGCTGTCCAGGTAGCGCGGTACCAGCTCGGCCATCAGCGCTGCCGAGGCCGGGGCGATCTCAGATGGCTTGAGCAACACCGTGTTTCCAGCGGCGATCGCTCCCACTGCCGGGCCGAGCGTCAGATAGAACGGGTAGTTCCAAGCGCCGATGATCAACACCGTGCCATAGGGCTCGTACTCCACCCAGCCACGACCCGGCAGCTGCGCCAGCTCGAGCAAACGGTATTTGCGGCGCATCCACTTCTTGACATGTTTGGCCGCATACCGGGCCTCGCCAGCGGTGGTCGCGGCGTCGGCCAGCCACGCTTCGAAAGGTACGCGGTCCAGGTCCTTTTCCAGCGCGGACGCAATCGCCGGCTCGTTTTCCACCATCATCTTTTCCAGCGCGTGGAGCTGGGCTCGTCGCCACTGGACGCTGCGGGTTTTGCCGGTGGCAAACGTCTGTCGCAGCCGAGCGACAATTTTCGGGATGTCGGATCCAGGCGCGGCGGCTCCGGCACTGGCATCCGGGGTTTTTGGGGTGGTTTCGGTGGTCTTGATGGTCACTGGGGATCCCTTCCTCGACCGGGGAACCCAATCCTAATCAACCACCCGGTTGGGCAACAGGCTGTGTACCGACCCCTATGGTTTTTCCGCAGAGATGAAAACAGCCCGGAATGTCGCCGCAACGATGGGTTCCTCCGGCAGCGGACGACCGACTTGGGTTAGGTAGTCGCGGCCGGTCAACGATTCGACGTGCCACGAGTGCGCGTCGAACCAGCCTGCCGGATCGCAGCGCTCGTCCTCGGTGTACCACAGGTCGCCAGGGTCGAAGACGTTCTCGTCACCGAGCCGCTGGCGCAGTTCGTCCGTCTTGGCGCGGCGCTTCTCGTATGCCTCCCGGGCGGCCTCGTCGAAGGTGAAATCCTCGATGCAGACTCGGCTACCCGGGGCGCTCAGCGCGTCGATGTCGGTGAACATCCGGTTCTCGGCCTCCCCCGGCAGGAACATCAGCAGGCCTTCGGCCAGCCACGCGGTGCGCTGCGCGGGATCGAAACCTTTGCCGCGCAACACTTCCGGCCAGTCAAACCGCAGGTCGGCGGCCACCTCGTGACGGTCGACCACCGGCTGGACGCCATTAGCCGCCAGAGTTGCGGCTTTGTACTCCAGTACTTTTGGCTGGTCCACTTCGTACACGCTGGTCCCGGCCGGCCAGTCCAGTCGATAGGCCCGTGAGTCCAGCCCGGCGGCCAGGATGACGTGCTGGCGGATGCCGGCCGCGGCCGCATCGCGGAAGTAGGCGTCAAAGAAATGAGTACGCGCGGCCTGGTAGTTGACCATGTGGGCGCGGACCGCCGCCAACTCGGGATCGGCCGTGTACGTAACCGACATCTTGGCGACCAACTCGGCGAGCTCCGGCCCGTCGATCAGCATCTGCGCGAACTCGTCGCGGATCAACGGCTGTTCGCTGGCCGTCTCGGCCGCCCTGGCCGAAGCAACCATGACGGCGGTCGCCCCGACGCTGGTCGCGATGTCCCAGGTGTCGCCGTCGCTACGGCTGCTGCTTGCCCGTGCGCTCATGCGCGTTCCGCGGTCACGAATTGCGCGAATGCGTCCCGGTCATCGCCCATCGGCACGCCGTCCACCCAGCGGTCCAGTCGGCGCATCTCGTCGCCGGAGTTCTGCGCGCTGGCCCGCCAGCCGTGATCGTTGAGCCAGTCGACAACGACCGGGCGATCCTCGTCGTGGTAGATCAGGTCCTGAATGTCGACGGACTGCTCGATGCCGAGTTCATCGGCCACCCGCTGGAACCGATCGCGCATTTCTTGCCGTCGCTCGTCGGCGTGACTGGCCGCGGTTTCCACCGCGATCCGGCTGCCCGGCGCGCTCAACTCGGTGATCTGCGCGAACAGCCGGTCCTGGGCGTCGGCGGGCAGGTACATCAGCAGCCCTTCGGCCAGCCAGGCCGTCGCCGCTCCTGGGTCGAAGCCCTCAGCAACGAGTGCGGCCGGCCAATCCTGGCGCAGGTCGATCGGCACTTCGTGGCGGTCGACCGACGGCGTCGCTCCGTGCGCCGCCAGCGTGGCCGACTTGTACGCCAGCACCTTGGGCTGGTCGATTTCGTACAGCGTGGTGCCGGCCGGCCAGTCCAGCCGGTAGGCCCGCGAGTCCAGCCCGGACGCCAGGATCACCACCTGGCGGATGCCGGCGGCTACCGCGCCGGCGAAGTGGGCGTCGAAGAAGTGCGTCCGCACGGCCTGGTAGCTGCGCATGTGTTGGAAAACCGCGGCCGCCTCCGGGTCGAACGATTCCACCTTGGCGACTAGGGAGTCGTCCAGCATGCTTTCCCACACGCCGGTGCCGGCCTCGCTGACCAACAGCTTCGCGTAGGGGTCGCGGATCAGTGGATCGGGGCGATCGGTTTCGACGGCTCGGGCGGCGGCGACCATCACCGCCGTGGTGCCGACGCTGGTGGCGATGTCCCAGGTGTCGTCGTGGGTGCGCAACGTGCGCGTTGTGCTCATGGTGGTGCCGCCTCCCTGCAGAATGCGTTCGGTAATCAATCAGCTGCTGCCAGCCGAGCGCGCAGCAGCCTGGTGGTGAAGGTCTCTGCGGCCAGGTCCGCGGGTATCGGCCGACCGAGCCGGGCCATTTCGTCGACGTTGCTCACGGCGCGCACCTGCCAACCGTGCGCAGTGAGCCAGTCGGCGGCATCCGCCCGGTCGCTTTCCTGGTAGGTCAGGGTCTCGACGTTGATGTCGAGACCGAGGCGTTCGCGCATCCGCTCAAAGCGGACCCGTCGCGCCGCCCGGCGTCGTTCGGGGTCGGCCGAACCAAGGCTGAACGCCTCGACGGCCACCTGGCTGCCCGGCGCGCTCAGCTCGGTAAGCATCTCGAACAGCCGGTCCTGAGCCTCGGCCGGTAGATAGGGCAGCAGTCCCTCGGCCAGCCATGCGGTCGGTTGATTTCGATCGAAACCCGCGGCGGATAGCGCTGCGGGCCAGTCGTCACGTAGGTCCACCGGCACGGTCCGCCGGGTGGCCTTGGGGGCGGCACCCGCCGACTCCAAAGTGGCCGTCTTGTACGTCACCACCTGAGGCTGGTCAATCTCGTAAACCGTGGTACCGGCCGGCCAATCCAGCCGGTAGGCCCGCGAGTCCAGCCCCGCGGCCAGAATCACGACCTGCCGGATTCCGGCGGCAGTGCCAGTGGCGTCGGCGAAGTAGTTATCGAAGAAGTGCGTACGTACCGCTTGGTAGTCACAGGACAACCGATGGGCTCGCCGCCCGTGGTCATCGTCGCCGATCCACTCGATACCCGGGCTGGCCAGCCGTGCCCACGGCTGCCCGGCCGACGACACCAACAAATAGGCGAACTCGTCGCGAATCAGCGGGTCGGCGGTTGCCGTCTCCACCGCGCGTGCCGCGGCGACGCTCAAAGCGGTGGCGCCGACGCTTTCGGTGATGTCCCAGCTGTCCCCAGCGGTACGCGCTGAGCTCACGTTAAACAGTTCAGTCATAGCGCGAACCATGCTACCGAATAAGTTAGGCAAGCTATATGGTTCTGTGCGCTACATCACTGCCCTCATTCGGGGCGCCGGGTGAGGCTGCTGGCCAACAGTTGGTGCAACTGACTGGTTACCGTCTCGAGTTCGTGCTTGGCGACGAACCCGGCATAGAAGCCGACTCCCAGCAAGACCGCGATCAGCGTCTCGGTGAGCGCGGCGGCGTCGGTATCCGCCGCCAGTTCGCCACGCTTGATCGCGTCGTCGATCGCCCACGACAGGAATTCCCGGGTGGCGCGAACCGAGTCGGCCTCCTCATGGCTCAGGTCGGGGTGCCGCTGCGACTCCAACGCGACGGTGATCAGAAACGCTGCCGCTGTTCGGTTTTCGATGTCGGCCTGAGTCGCGGCGTCGATGAACGCGGACACCCGACCTACCAATGTCGTCGCGCCCCGTGCCCGCTGGATACTGGCCGCGATGACCATGTCGTTGGTTTCCTTCGCCACTTCGCGGTAGAGGGCGCGCTTGTCGGAGAAGTAGTGGTTGATCGCCGGCCGGGTCAGGTCGGCGCGGATCGCGATCGCCTGAAAGGTGGCCGCGTCGTAACCGCGTTCGCTGAACACTTCGCGAGCAGCACACAATATGCGCTTCCGCGTCTCGGCCGCCTTAGCTGCAGGGGGGCGACCCGGTCCCCGGCTCGCGGGCTGAACCACGAATAAATTGTGCCATAGATCACACTTTTAACCGCCGCGCTTAGCCGAAGGCAGTTGTTAGCTGGCCGGTGGCCGCGCGGCGGTGTGCGGCATCAATCCGTCGGGCGGGATGCTGCCGAACTTTCCGGCCTGGAAATCCTCGAGCGCTTGGATCAGCTCCGCCTTGGTGTTCATCACGAACGGGCCGTAATGGAAAACCGGCTCCCGGATTGGCTGGCCGCCCAGGATCAGCACCTCCAACGCGGGTCGGCGCGATTCCTGTGCGGGCGCGGCGGCGACCGTGATGCGGTCGCCTGGACCAAGAACTGCTAACTGGCCCTGCTCGATTGGGTGTCCGATCGGGCCGACGAATCCCCGGCCGGAAAGTACGTAGACCAGTGCGTTGTGCTCGCGGTTCCACGGAATGTTTAGTCGCGCACCAGGTTCCACGGTGGCATGTGCCATCGTGATTGGCGTGTGCGTGACGCCGGGCCCGCGGTGACCGTCGATATCCCCTGCGATGACGCGGATTAGCGCGCCGCCGTCCTCGGAGGAAAGCAAGCCGACGTCGGGGCCCGCGATGGCCTGATAACGAGGTGCGGCGAACTTGTCCTTCTTCGGCAGGTTCACCCACAGCTGGATGCCGTGGAACACGCCGCCACTTTCGACAAGGTCAGCCGGCGGCGTTTCGATGTGCAGGATGCCGGCACCGGCGGTCATCCACTGGGTGGCGCCGTCGGTGATCAGCCCGCCGCCGCCGTGCGAGTCCTGGTGGGCGAACCGCCCGTCGATCATGTAGGTGACCGTTTCGAACCCGCGATGCGGATGCCAGTCGGTCCCTCTGGGTTCGCCGGGCTGATATTCCACCTCGCCCATCTGATCCATGTGTACGAACGGGTCCAGGGCGGCGGTGCTGACGCCGGCGAACGCGCGGACCACCGGAAATCCTTCCCCTTCGTAGCCGCGCGGGCCGGTGGTGATCGAGCGGACCGGGCGTTCGGTGTCGGCAGGACCGGCTGGCGACACCCGCGCCAATGTCAACGTGTCTGCAGTAATAGCGGGCATCTGCGCCTCCTTCGAAATCGGCTACCCAATATAACCGGAC
>DASZKQ010000439.1:0-3469 GCA_035552835.1 Mycobacterium sp.
GTACGAGCACGGCAAGCTGTTGGAGAAGAAGAACACCTTCACCGACTTCGTCACGGTCGCGAACCATCTGGTGGACTCCGGACTGACCCGACCGGAGCAGCTGGTGGCACTTGGCGGCAGCGCCGGTGGGCTGCTGATGGGTGCGGTCGCCAACATGGCCCCCGACCTTTTCGCCGGAATCCTGGCGCAGGTCCCGTTCGTCGACCCGCTCACGACAATTCTGGACCCGTCGCTGCCGCTGACCGTCACCGAGTGGGACGAATGGGGAAACCCGTTGAGCGACAGCGATGTTTATCACTATATGAAGTCGTATTCGCCGTATGAGAACGTCGGCGCCCAGAAGTATCCGCCGATCCTTGCGATGACCTCGCTGCACGACACCAGGGTCTACTACGTCGAACCGGCGAAATGGGTAGCAGCGTTGCGGCACAACAAAACCGACGGTAATCCGGTGCTGTTGAAGACCCAGATGACCGCCGGCCATGGTGGAATCAGCGGGCGCTACGAACGCTGGAAAGAGGTGGCCTACCAGTACGCCTGGCTGTTAGCTGCCGCCGATCACGACCACTATGGCAGCGGCCGGGTAGACGATCTCCTCAGCGGTGCGCAGGGGTAGCTGCGTCGTCATCAACTTGGGTGGATTAGGCATCCGCGCCGCTGTCGCGTCACTGCCAGACCAGCACGCAAACGGCCGCGGCGACCCGAGTGCCAGACCAGCACGCCAAAGCGGACCCGGCCGGAGCCGAGCTGGCGGCTTGGTCACTGGTGCACGGGTTTTCGATGCTATGGCTCAATGACGCGGTGAACGCCCGGCTAACGGCGACCGATCCGATGGTCGCGAGGATGCTCTTCGAAGACTCGTCCTAATTCCCAGCCTTCGACAGCTCGAACCGCAAGATCTGTAGGCGACCACGTTGCATGCCCGCTTTGAGCGGAAACGGGATCCGGGTGTGGCGCGTGATCTCCTCGATCGGGACTGCTGCGCTGGTGCGCAGCTCCCAACCGGGAAAGCGCCGACGCAGATCCGCTTCCGAGATGCCGGGGATGAGGCCGGGGATTTTGGTGAAGCCGGCCATGAGCAACAACGCGTTGGGGGTGGCCAGCTGGGTAACGCCTGCGGCGTAGGCGTCGCGCCGGTTCTCCGGCAGGCCGTAATAGCAGCCGCTGTCGTTGATCAGGTCGAAGGCATC
This sequence comes from Mycobacterium sp., assembly GCA_035552835.1. GTDB lineage: Bacteria > Actinomycetota > Actinomycetes > Mycobacteriales > Mycobacteriaceae > Mycobacterium. The sequence continues at coordinate 1,191 of DASZKQ010000439.1, forward strand.
GCCGAGATCGAGTTCATTGAGTCTGGTCACGTCGCCCTGCACGAACCGTGCTTTCGCGGCGTTGCCGGCCCCCTGGGAACGTGCCTTTGCAATGGCACCGCCGATTAGGTCGATGCCGGTTGCGTCCCAGCCTTGGCGGGCGAGGTAGCGGGTATTGCGTCCTCCGCCGCAGCCGAGGTCGAGGGCCCGGCCCGGTGCGAGTGGATGTTGACCTTCCATCAACTCGACCAACCACGTGTCGGGGACGTCGGCGGGGGAGAGCGACGGATTCAGCCCAACGCGGGTAAGCGCCTCGTACAGGAAGCGTAAGACGTGGGCATTCATGCCATTTCCTTTCTGCGGCCCCAGGCCGCGACCACCGGAAATACCGCGATGTCGAGGTCTGCAGAGCCGAGATCGGCGAGGTGCTGGTCGATCTCGTGCTCGGTTGCCGCGCCCGCCGCGGCCAGAGCCGGCCGCACGACCGTGATCAGCGTGTGTTGCATCCGCCGCGCAGCCGGACCGGCCAAGCTGAACGAGACCTCGGCGTCAACCTCGACCAACCCGGCGTCACGAAATAGTCGCGGCAGAGTCCGTCCCAAACTGAGGTCGCTGCGTTGAGCCATCAATTCCCATACGGCGCTTCGCAGTTTGTTGGCCAATGCCTGCCTTGGTCCGACCTCGTCGGGACAAGCAAGCGGCTGCAACTTCGGATCGGCGCTTTCCACCAGTAGCCAGCCGCACGGGCGAAGCGCGGAGACCAGTGTCATCAATGCGGCAGACGGGTCGCTGAGGTGTTCGAGGACCAGCCGGGCATGCACGAAGTCGAAATCCGCGCCCCGCGGCGGATCGACGGTGAGGTCATGGCGTCGTACCTCAAACGGCGGATCCGGTACAGCCTCCAGTGCGTGGGTGTCGATGTCGGAAGCCAGCACATGGCCGGCGAGTCCTACCCGCTGAGCCAACCAGCTCGGCACACTGGCGCTCCCCGCGGCCGCCTCCCAACAATTCCAGCCAGGACCGATGCCGAGCGACGCGACGCGACGAAATGTGGACTCGTTGAACAATGCCGCGAGGGTGTCGAGGTGATCGCGCGAAATCCTCTGCCGCTCAATAGGGCTCGGCGGCGCCAATGCGGGGGTGTCGGTGCTGTTGGCCATGACCCTCTCAATTTCTGCCTGTTAATAGAGAACGGTGTGTTCCCTATTGTGCGGTACGCTACGTCGGATGGCAAGCAAATCGCCGCCGCAACCGGACCATCGCCGACTACCGCGCCGGCGCGACCAAGTACTCGTCGATGCCATCCACGCAGCAACGATTGCCGAGCTCATTGAAAACGGGTACCTGGGTCTATCCGTCGAGCGGGTCGCAAAACGCGCCCGCACCAGCAAGGCGGCCATATACCGCCGCTGGCCCGCACGCGCCGATTTGGTTGCCGATGCCATCCGCCACACAGGTGACAACGGCCCAGACATCCCTCCTGACACCGGTGATATCCGCACGGACCTGTTCACCGTGCTGCGCACCGCTGCCGATCGGCTAACCGGCCCGTGTGGTGAGGCGGCACGTGGACTGATGTCCGACGCACTCGCCGACCCCGACGCTACTCGAGCAATCCGGACACACCTCACCAACGAGCGCAACCAGCTGATCAGCGCAGTACTCGAGCGTGCAGTTCAGCGGGGCCAGGCCGGCCCGCAAGCTTTGACACCGCAACTGATTTCGCTTGCCCCCATCTTGTTGAGCCACCATTACTTGGTGCATGGCGCCGCTATTGCGGACCAGACGATCAACGAAATACTCGATCAAGTCGTCATGCCTCTGATCGACCCAACGGCGAAGCAGCCGACAACGGCGGCTTCTTCGGCAGGAACGCGGCGGGCAAAAACGTCAGCGCAACAAGGACTATGGCCACCACGATGACGAGCGTGTAGGCGTGCGAAAGGTCGTGCATCAGCCGGCTGGTGAAGTCGGGTGAAAGTGCGTGCGGTGGCGGCGTGGATGAGTGAATCGGCGCGCCGTGTCTACCCGCCTTTCCTCGCAGCATGCCGAGAGTGTTTGCGGTGGTGATGGTTTTACTGCGATTGAACTGGTTGGTGAGGATCACCGACATCAACGCAGTACCGACCGAACCTGCGACGTGATGATTGACGCTGAGCAACGTCGACCCACGCGCGACCTGATAGGGGGTCAAGGTCTGCACCGCTGCTCCGTTCAGCGGCGTCATGGTGCAGCCCAAGCCCATGCCGGTAATCACCAGCCCAACCAGCAGGATTGGTAGGTATTCTGCTTGTCTCGAC
>DASZKQ010000440.1:0-8752 GCA_035552835.1 Mycobacterium sp.
GTGCTCAACCTGGCCTCGGCCAGGTTGATTACCAGAACGAACGCTGACCCGCAGCCGGTGCCCGAATCGGAATTGAGCCATAGCAAAAGGGGCCTCCTGCTGGGCATCCCTGGTGCCCCGCAATTTCTGGGGATACCCCTCGGCGAGGACGAATTGCGGTGGACGGTTTGTGACAGCGGCGGCGCCGCGCCGACCACGACGGTCGTCATCGGTCCGACCGAGGGACCGCTGTCGCACCTCTTGGCGAGTGAACAATCCGTCCTGGTTAGGCCGGTGTCCGGCGGGTCGACCTACCTGCTGTACGGCGGCCGCCGGGCCGTAGTGAATCTGAATGAACCTGCGGTTGTGCGCGCACTCGGGTTGGACGGTCAGGTGCCGTTGGCGGTGTCACCGACGCTGCTGAATGCTGTCCCGGAGGCGCCGCCCATCACGACGCCGCGGATCCCCAATCCCGGCACTCGCGGACCGGCCGCACTGCCGGGGTTTCCGGTCGGCAGCGTGCTCCGCGTGGCCCGCGCCGACGGCGACGAGTATTACGTCGTACTGAGCCACGGGATCCAGCGCATAGGCCGGGTTGCCGCGGATCTGCTGCGATTCACCGACTCGCAGGGTACGCGCACCGCCATCTCGGTCGCGCCCGACGTCATCCGCGCGACGCCGACGGTGAGCGACTTGCCGGTGGCCACGTTTCCCGACCGGACACCGACGCCGTTGAATGCCGGCTCTACGACGCTGTGCGTCGGTTGGCGGCATGCGGTGTCGGGCGGCAGAGATTTTCCCGAGATTGCGTTTTCGGCCGGCGGTCCACCAATCCCGGCGGGCCAGGAGCCGGTGAAGTTATCGCAGGCCGACGGGAAGGGTCCAGCGGTCGACGCCGTCTACCTTTCGCCGGGGCACAGTGCCTATGTGCGTGCCACCGGTCTGTCCGGGGACAACCCGCAGGCCGGCACCCGATACCTGATCACCGATACCGGTGTGCGATTCGCCATCCACGACGACGATGCGGCGCACGATCTCGGTCTGCCCAATACGGCCATCCCGGCGCCGTGGCCGGTATTAGCGAAACTTCCTGCCGGGCCGGAATTGAGTCGGGCGGACGCCTCAGTCGCGTCGTAGTCGGCCTTTCAGTGCACCGGTGATCAGCACTACCGTCAGCACCCCACCGCAGATCGCCGCGCCAAGTAACGCCGTGTCTCGCCCGCCGTGGTCCGCCCGCGCGGGAAGCGGCGGCGGTGCAATCGGCAGCGGTGTGCGTGGTGGCGAAGGTGACGGGGTCACCGGTGGGTCGGTGCTGACCGCGGCAAGGACGTCGACAACGCCCGCGCCGACCAGCGGATCCCGCCCGCCAGGCGGATGATGCGCGGTGGCCTCGATGCGTTGCATCACTTGGCGAGCCGTCAACTTCGGGAACCGGGATCGGATCAGCGCCGCCAACCCGCTGACGACTGGAGCCGCGTAGCTGGTGCCCGACAGTCGAGCCGAACCATCGGGCCCACCAAGGGTATTCATCAAGCCATCGCCCGACGAGCTCAGCGATATCACCGCCTCGCCCGGGGCAGCGACATCCACCCACGGTCCGGCAAGAGTGAACGACGATGGTTCGCCGTGCGCGTTCACCGAACCCACCGTCAGCACGTAGTCGTCATACCAGGCCGGGCTGACCGCGACCGTCACGGTGTCCCACGTCGCTTCGGGTCGCTGAGCGGGACACTGCCCTGCACCGGTGTTTCCGGCGGCGACCACCACCACGGCGTTCTTGACGTCAACCGCGTAGGACAGCGCGGCGCCGAGTGCGCGGTCGTCGAGCGCCGACCCGACGCGGATGCAGGCAACCGAGGAGATATTGATCACCGAAGCGCCGAGATCCGCCGCGGTTCGAACGGCCTCTGCCATCGTGTCAACGTCGCCGAATCCGGAGTTGGACGGATCCGCCGCCGCGCGGAACTTGGTGCTGGACTGCCGGATGCTGATCAGACTGACACCCGGGGCGACGCCGCTGAAACCGTCCATATGTCGGGAATCCGGTGCGGCGGAGATGATCCCGGCCACGGCCGTCCCATGACCGTCGCAATCTTGGGTGCCGTCGCCGGTAAATACATAGTCACCGCCGGGCGCTGTGTCGGGCAGCCGTGAGTGCGGCGAAACCCCGGTGTCGATGACAGCGACCCGTTGGTCGGATCCACGTGTGAGTTTCCAAACTGTGGGCAGATCGAGCCCGGAGAGTTGGCCGGAGGCGGTGGGCCGGTTCGTATCGGGAGCCGTCGACGGCACTGCGCACATCGACCGCTGCACGGTGGGCTGCGGCGGCCTCGCCGGCGCCGGCTCGGGTAGCTGGCTGTTGTCGACCGGCGGCGGCGAGACCGCATGTGCTGCTGGCGCTCCACATTGCGGCAGCGCGGCGATGATCACCGCCGTCGCACACCGCAGCGCTTTGGACAGCGCCGTGGTCATAGCAGGTTCACGCCACGCGCAGCGCCGTAAAGCCCGCAGATCCAGCACGCCAGTGGCACGACGACGGCCAACGCAAGATACTCCAACAGCTCAACACTTCGTCGCCCGACGGGGGAGAGCCTCATGATTTGGGTAATGAAACCCAGGCATAGCGCGGCGGCGGACAGCATCGTCGACACAGCAGCTAGGTACGGCGTGTCCAGCGGATAGGCAACGGCGGTGCTGCCGAGAGCCGCGCTGAGCGTGACGATTCCAGCTGCAACCAGCGGCACGGATCTCGCAAGGTCACAGTGTGAGCGCGCTCGCAACAGCAGCACGCCGCCGGTTATCGCGGCGAACGCAATGCCAGGCCAGCTCGGACCGTCGGCGAATAGCGATCCGGCCGCGGCGCCGATAGCTCCGAGCGCCGCCGCGGCGGAGAACGCGGCGACCAGGCTGGTTAGCCAGTTGTCAGCGTGGATCGCCTTGGCGCTCAAGCGATATGGGGCGGATGCTGGCTTGTCAGCAGCGCCATCGGGTTCCGACGTCACGTGTGAGGACAGCCCTGCCAGCATGATCGACACGGGTGCGGACGCTTCGACCAACAACAGCGATATCGCCGCGGACGCCGCACCGATCGCCGGTAGCGGCACGGCGGTGACCGCGCCGACCACCGCCGCAACCGATTCGAGTGTCGAGAAGCATGCCAATGCCGTGAACACGGTTGGGCAGCAACCTATCACCCGCATGACGGTCGCCGATGTCGCCGCGGCAGCCGTCGCAAGCAGCGCGTTCGGTGCCCCCAGTTGGCCGGGAACCGCCAGCAAGCCGGCGAGTGCGACGAATCCGCTAGCCGCCAGACCCAACGTGAGCCCGGCCGTCCCGTCGCGAAACCCGCGGTGGGCGGCTAACGCCGCCAGCAGCGCGATGAAACCGGCCACCGCGGCAACACCGGCACAGGCGCCCCGACGCACATCGTTGGTACCAAAAGCTGATCCAATCAAGATCGCTGCGCCCGTGGCGGCCAGGCAACTAGCCGCCAGCGCACCGATCAGCCGAGTCGCGTGCCGAGTCCAAGGTCGCGCTGTCGAAGCGAGCGACACCGATACCGCCTCTGCTACGTCATCGAAACGCGGCGGCGCTAAAACGGTCGACGAGCTCGTCAGCATCAATACAGCCCCGTCCCGGATTTCCAACTGGGCCAACGTCTTTGACAGGTCTAGCGTGATACTTCCCGGAAGCGAAAGTTGGTGTCGAATAGCCACCGGCTCAGCGCGGTGGCCACACTCGGCTGCCAGAATATCCACGATAGGTGGTATCAGCGATCCGATCGGCAGCGCGGCCGATAGCACCAAGTCGACGTAGCGGGAGTCGGCGTACACCGTCACCCGCCGCAACCCCCCGCCAATCGGATGGAGTTCGGTGCTTCGGCGCGCTCCCACTGCTTGGTGCACCCCGACCTCCCTTCGCCGATGCGGACGCTAACCGACGACACGACGCCGCGTATGCATCGATCCACAGCTGACTTGCAGCCGATTTCGGTCGCACCTACGGTGCCAATCGCATGGGCCAATGCAATAGTTCTGCGACGGTGGAATTCACCTGGCCGGCGCGGCTGCCCTCGCCGGTTTTCGAGTCAGCCGACATCGTTGTCGAGGCGCCACCGGGAGTGACGCGACCGGCACGGACGAACATGGTGGCCCGTTTTCTGCCGGTCGTCATGGCCATCGCGACTTCTGCAATGATGGCGGTCGTCTTTCTTTCCCGATCAGCCGTGGTGCGCAATCCGGCGTTCATCACGTTTCCGCTGATGATGCTGTTGTCGGCGGTCGTGACGGTGGTGTCCGGCGCGGATCGGCGGCGCGGCGAGATTAACGCCGACCGTGCCGAGTATCTGGGCTACCTCTCCGACTTACGTGCCGCCGTCGTCGAAACCGCTGCGGCACAGCGTTCGTCGCTGATGTGGTGCCATCCGGATCCCGACACGCTGTGGACGTTGGTAGGCGGCCGCCGGATGTGGGAGCGGCGATCGTCGGATTCGGACTTCTGCCACATTCGGATTGGTATCGGAACACAGCGTCTAGCCACCCGTTTGGTGCCTCCGCCGACCGGGCCGACAGACCGGCTGGATCCGGTAACCGGGGGCGGGTTGCGCCGATTTCTGCAAACGCACTCGGCAGTCCCGGATGCGCCCATCGCGATCGATCTACGGGAATTCGAGGCTGTGACGGTTGGTGGGGAAGCCACCCATGCGCGGGCGCTGTTGGGTGCGATGATTTGTCAGCTCGCCGTGTTGCACAGTCCGAGCCTGGTCTTGATTGCCGCCGTGGTCAGTGATCGCAATCGAGCCTGCTGGGATTGGTTGAAATGGTTGCCGCACAATCAACATCCGCACGCCAACGACGGCCTCGGCTCTGCCCGGATGGTGTACCCATCGCTGGACGAGGCCGCGCGGGCGCTCGCCGACGTTTTGCCCGACCGCTCGCCCGCCCACCCGTCGCCGCCGCCCCTGCTGGTAGTCGTCGTTGACGACGACGTCGGCGGCGTGCCGTCGCTGAAGGTCGATACCAGCTACGACGGCCCCGCAACAGCTAGGGGGCTGTGGCTGCAAGTGAGCGAGAACGAGCTGACAATCGGACAACCGGGCGATGACCAAGCGTCCGCACGCCCCGACCAAATGAGTTACACCGCTGCACTGACGTGTGCGCGACGGCTGGCCGGATACCGAGCCGGCCGGCCGGATGCATTGACGGCAGCACCGGGCGGCGGCTTGGGCTGGCGGGATCTGCTGGGGATCGGCGATCTCGCGTCCTACGCCGCGACTGACTGCTGGAACAGCAGAAGTCCCCGCGATCGGCTTCGTGTTCCGATCGGCACGACCGCCACGGGTGCACCCCTAGAGCTCGACATCAAGGAGGCCGCCGAGAAAGGTATGGGGCCACACGGGCTCTGCATTGGGGCGACCGGGTCGGGTAAGTCGGAGCTCTTGCGTACGGTCGCACTCGGGATGATGGTCCGTCATTCACCAGAAGCGCTCAACCTGGCCCTCATTGACTTCAAGGGTGGTGCGACCTTCGCCGGCCTGGAGCCGGCGCCGCACGTCGCGGCCGTCATCACGAACTTGTCCGACAAGGCGGCACTGGTCGCTCGAATGCGCGATGCGCTAACCGGTGAGATGAACCGCCGCCAGGAAGCGCTTCGTTCGGCGGGTAACCTCGACGGGATTGCCGCCTACGACCGCGTGCGACAAGCGGGAGCCCAATTAGCGCCCCTTCCAGTGCTGTTCATCATCGTCGACGAATTTTCCGAATTACTCAGCCAGCATCCGGATTTCGCTGACGTCTTCGTAGCGATCGGCCGACTGGGCCGATCGTTAGGTATGCATCTGCTGCTGGCCAGTCAACGTTTGGACGAAGGCAGACTTCGCGGGTTGGAATCGCATCTGTCCTATCGCTTGTGCCTGAAGACATTGTCGGCCAACGAGTCACGCATTGTGCTGGGAACAAACGATGGCTACGAATTGCCAAGCACACCGGGTGCCGCGTATCTGCGGGTCGGCACGGATGAGTTGATTCGCTTCCAGACCGCGTACGTCTCCGGTCCGTTCTATGCAGAAACCCGAGAGGGCCGGGACTTGTCAGACTATGGTGAGGTGCCGGCGCCCGTGCGAGCGTTCACCGCAGGACCGACCGGGCCGGTCACGTCTACCGGCAGAGCCGGCATTGACGTCGACGAGCCGCGCACCGTCCTGCAGACGGTCGTCCAGCGGCTCTCCGGCCACGGCCCGCGCGCGCGTGAAGTGTGGCTGCCGCCAATCGAGGCGGCGCCGGCGCTGGGCATGGTGCTGAGTGATGCCGAATCAACCGGAAAACCCAGGCCCGCGTTGACCGTCTCCATCGGCATCGTCGACCGCCCGTTCGAGCAGAGGCGCACGCCGCTGATGGTCGACTTGTCCGGGGCCGCTGGCAATGTCGCTGTAGTCGGAGCGCCTCAATCCGGCAAATCGACAGCTTTGCGCACGTTGATCACGGCGCTGGCCGTCACCCACGATCCGAGCTTGGTGCAGTTCTACTGTCTCGACTTCGGCGGCGGCGCATTGGCATCGTTGCGCGACTGGCCGCACGTCGGCTCGGTCGCCGGTCGAGCCGATCCGCAGCTGGCTCAGCGGATGATCACCCAGTTCGAAGCAATCATCCGGTCCCGCGAGGCTGTCTTCCGCGACCATGGGATCCAATCGATGACGCAGTATCGCCTGCTGAAGACCAGACAAGATCCTAGATGCGACCGCTTCGGCGATGTTTTCTTGATTGTTGACGGATGGGCAACCCTGCGCCGCGAATTCGAAACGATCGAGGCCTCGATCAACAGCCTTGCTGCTCAGGGACTGTCATTCGGGGCGCATGTGGTGCTGTCCGCATCCCGGTGGGCTGAAATTCGCCCCGCGCTCAAGGATCAGATCGGGACCCGAATCGAGCTGCGGCTGGGCGATCCCGCGGATTCCGAACTAGACCGTCGGCGGGCTCACCTAGTCCCTGAGGGGAAGCCGGGTAGAGGACTCTCCGACGACGGGCTGCATCTGGCGATCGCGCTACCCGATAGGCGAGTGGAGGAGATGTTGTGTCGCCGTCATAGCGGATGGACCGCGCCCCCGATACCGCTATTGCCCGCGCGCGTCGAATACCAGAGCGTGGTTGAGCGGTGGGGAGACGGTCTGAGCTCCGATGTTCTGATCGGCCTCGAGGAGAGTGAACTGCGCCCGCTAGCAATCGATTTCGCACAGCAGCCGCATCTTCTGATTCTCGGTGACAGCGAATGCGGTAAAACAGCCGCATTGCGGACGATCTGCCGTGAGCTCTTGCGAACCACGACCGCGGCGCGATCCCAGTTGTTCATCATCGATTTCCGGCGTTCGCTGCTCGGCGTCGTCGGGCCCGAGTCCGAACATCTTGGTGGATACCTCGTTTCGGCGGATGCGGTCGACGCAGTATTACCTGGCCTAGGTCACCGGCTGCGCGGAAGGGTGCCGCCTCCGGATGCCACCCCGGTGCAGTTGCGCACCCGGTCCTGGTGGTCAGGACCCGAGATCTATGTTGTGATCGACGATTACGACCTGGTCGCCACCGCTAACAACAATCCACTGTCGCCGCTGCTGGAATTTATACCGCAGGCCAAGGACCTGGGTTTGCACCTGGTGGTGGCACGGCGCAGCGGCGGCGCCGCCCGCGCCATGTTCGAGCCACTGCTCGCCGGGTTGCGTGATGCCGGCTCTATGGCGTTGCTGATGAGCGGAAGCCCGGACGAAGGCCTGATGATTGGGTCTGTCCGCCAGTCGCCCATGCCACCGGGTCGCGGCACGCTGATCACTCGCCGGGCCAGCCCACAGCTGGTGCAGGTTGCCTGGAGTCCCCTGCCATGAGCACCCACGTAGTTGAGGTCGGCCCAAACAATATCCGCCAATTATGTTGCGGCGGGATAGTGGTCGATGACGATGAGATGGTAAGGGTCGCGTTCGATAGCATCGACGATCCGGTAACCCTGATTGACCTCCGTCCGGTCACTGTTGACTCGCTGTGGCGGACCGTGCTGGGTTCGCATGCCTGCGGTAGCTCTGATCGGACGATCGTCGTTCACCCGTCGTGGTGGGCGCCGACGCGCATCGATCTGGTCAGCGCGGCGACAGAGGTTCTCGCCGGCGAGGTTGTGCTGCGACCCCGGTCGTGGCTGCTGATCCAGGCATCCCCGCTCGAGTCCCAACACGCGACGGTGGTTGTGGAAATCGCTGACTGCTTCGCGGTGATCACCGGCGCCGCGGTGGTCGCCGAAACACGCCGTGGAGAACCCGAACACGTCGTTGAAGGGGTCATACGATCCATCCGTGAGATGACTTCGGGCGTTGCCGCGGCGGTGGTGATTGACGCGCCGAGCACCGTCGACGGGGCCGGCGCGCTGGCCGCAATGCTTGCCGATGGACTGTTCGTCAGCGACCGCATCAGCGCGGTGCAGGTCGACGACGCGCGCTTGAAAGAACTCGCCGCACAGATCATTCAGGACGTAAGCAGCACCTGCGAGTCACATTGCACCGAAGCTGCGGGGCGTGGCTACCGCCGTCACCGGGGCGCGGTGCTGGTGGCCGTAATCGTCGCGGTATTCGGGGTGCTCGGGATGTTCACGTGGGGCCGCTATGCTGTGCCGATCGGCGATGGCATGCCGACGACGTTTCTGGTGGAAGGTCACGTCGCCCTTCAGGTCCCGGCGCAATGGCCGATGCAGCGCGTCGTCGCCGGGCCGGGTTCGGCGCGGGTGCAGCTCACCTCGCCGTCGG
>DASZKQ010000441.1:0-8320 GCA_035552835.1 Mycobacterium sp.
ACTGGACGCCCTGCTGCGCCGGGTCGCGGGCGGGGACCGCGACGCCTTCGCCGCGGTCTACGACCTCACCAAAAGTCGGGTGTTCGGACTGGTGGTACGGGTGCTGCGTGATGCCGGCTACAGCGAGGAAACCACCCAGGAGATCTATCTCGAGGTGTGGCGAAGCGCGTCGGAGTACGACCCCGCCAAGGGTTCCGCCCTCGCCTGGCTGATGACCATGGCGCACCGGCGGGCCATCGACCGGGTGCGTGCTGAGCAAGCCGGCCGCCGCCGGGAATCACGCTACGGCGCAGCCAATGTCGAACCCGTAAGCGCCGCGGCGCACGACCCGGTCGCCGACTCCGCGATCGCCGGTGACGAACGCCGCCGGGTGACCGAATGCCTGGAGGCACTGACCGATGCGCAGCGGCAGTGCATCGAGCTGGCCTACTACGGCGGCCTGACGTATACCGAAGTGTCGCAGCGGCTGGCCGGCAATTTGTCGACGATCAAATCGCGCATCCGCGACGCGCTGCGCGGCCTGCGCAACTGCCTGGACGTGTCATGACCGAGCCTACCGACTTCGAATTGCTCGAGCTGGCCACGCCGTATGCCCTGCATGCCATGTCAGACGAGGAGCGGGTCAACGTCGACCGGCGGGTCGCAGCCGCACCGTCGCCGGTGGCCGGCGCCTTCGCCGACGAAGTCCGCGCCGTACGCGAGACGATGGCGGTCGTGTCGGCGGCCACCGCAAACGAACCGCCGGCGCATCTGCGGACGGCGACGCTGGCGGCGGTGAAAACTCGCGATTGGCGTCAATTGAGTTGGCGTACAGCCGCTTTCGTGTCTGCAGCCGCGGCGGTCGTGGTGGGTGCCGCAGCGTTCGGCATCGGGGTGCTGATGCGGCCGGCGGCACCGTCGACGGTCGCCGAACAAGTCCTGGCGGCCCCGGACGTGCGGACGGTCTCTCGCCCCCTCGCCAACGGGACCGCCACGGTGATGTTCTCCCACGAGCGCAACGCGGGTGTGCTGGTGATGAACAATGTGCTGCCGCCGTCGCCGGGCACCGTTTATCAGATGTGGCTGATCGGGGCCAACGGCCCGACCTCGGCGGGGACGATGGGCGCCGCGGCCGTGGCGCCCTCAACGAAGGAGACGCTGACCAACCTCGGATCGTCGACGGCGCTGGCGGTCACCGTCGAACCCGGCGCGGGATCGCCACAGCCGACCAGCGCGATATTGGCCGAGTTGCCGCTGAGCTAGGCCTTTGCCTGCCACGCCCTTTGCGCCGAGATTGCCGTGAAGGCTGCGATTTCGGCCCCGACCACGACCACCACGGCGATCTCGGCGACATCAGGCCTTTTTCGGGGATTTCGCCACCAGGCCGCCCAGCACCGCGACAACCACGCCCAATACCACCAGCGCAGCGCCGGCAACGAGGGTCAGGTTTAGCCAGTGGCGCAGACCGGCCTCGGCGTGGTCGACCATCACCTCGGCCATCCGGCGGATGTCGCCGGTGGTGCGATTGAGCGCTTTGTTGACATACCGGCCGCCGACCTCGATGCCCGCCCATCCGGTCGCGCCGACGAGCAGCGCCGAGATGCCGAGACTGCTCAGTGCCTTGCCACGGCGCCGGGCCGCGACCAGCGTCAGCAGCGCGCAAAAACCGCTCAGGGCTGCCACACCGATACTCACCCACGGACCCCAGCTGGCGAGCCGGCTCAGCTCGCCCTGTCGCAAGGGTTCCGGCGCCGACACCGTCAGCGGAACCGTCAGGTTCGCGGGCACCTGCACGTTGTAGCTGCTCAAAATCTGTTGAAACGAACTGTCTTTGAGCATCGGGGCCACGTCGACCACCCATTGGTCGCCGTTGCGGCGGGACCTCGGGTCAGTGAACAACCAGGCGTGCGCGGCCCGGTTCACCTGGGCGAACAACGGCGGGAACGCGGGCCCGGAGGTGAACGCGGTGGCGGCATCGTGCACCCGCGTGCTGTCCACCGGGTAGCGTCCTCCGCCGTGCTCGGCGATGAGTGCCATCGCTCGGGTGGTGAGTTCGGCGGCCACGGCGGACTGCAACGCCGGATCAGCCGCGGCTTTCTGGGCCAGCGCGGCGTAGCCGTCGCTGTTGATGACGTTGTACTGCGTCCATCCCGCCGGAATAGCCGCGGCCAGCGCAACCGTGGCGGCCAGCCACAACAGCGCCTTGGACATGGCAGTCGCGAATCGCACGCGTTAGAACCTACTGCGCGATCCCCTGCAAATAGGCGGCCTGTCCGAGGTGCTGGGCGCCGTCGTCGATGATGCTCACCAGTCGCGCGCTGGCGGTTACCGGCGGGTCCCAGTTGGTGTCCACGACGCGGGACAACTCGGTGGCGGTCACGCCGGCGATGTAGGACAGCGTGAGCTTGTGCACCTCGTGGTAGTAGCCGGAGAGCAGGTCTGCGGGTGCGTGGACCTTCGCGACCTCGTCGGGGCCGTGCCCGTAGCCGGTGTCGTTGCGGGGCAGCTCCAGCGCGAACCGGTCCACCCAGCCGTCACGAGTCCACACCTGTTCGACCCCGGCCACATGGGCCAGCTGTATGTCCTGCACCCGGGCACTGTGCCAGATCAGCCAGGCAATGCTGTTGGCGTTCGGAGTCGGCCGGTAATTGGACAGCTCGTCGGTCAACCCGTGGGTGAGATCGTCGACGTGTTCGATCAATCGGGTGAACGCGTCACGAAGCAGCTCCTGGGCGGCGGCGTCGGTGGTTGACATACCCGCGACACTACGGGCGACCGTGCCAGACCGCTTCGACGTTATTGCCGTCGGGGTCGCGCACGAACGCGCCGAAGTAGCCGGGGTGATATTCGGGCCAGAGGCGCGGCTCGTGCAGCGACTCGGCACACAGCCCTACCGCCGCCTCGTGGAACACGCGCACGGCGTTTTCGTCGGCGGCCTCGAACGCGATGTGGTTTTCCCGGTTGGGTCCCATGCCGGCGCCCTCGGAGATCCAAAATGTCGGATGCCCGTCGCGGCCGTACCCGATGGCCCGGCCGAAATCCAGCTGCCGGGAGAAGCCCAGGACCGCCAGCACGGTGTCGTAGAACTCCTGGGATTTCGGGTAATCGGCGCAATTGATTCCTATGTGGTCGATCACGGAACTGATCCTGGCACGACCCCCCGACACGGTCGTAGATTATTTAGGGGTACGGTCACCCCGTCTGAACTGCACTGCGGAGCATCTGGACACACCATTGGACACGGGAATCGTGTATCGTCCCCCGTCATGGCATCCATCGCGCCCCAGGCGAGCAAACGGTTCCCAGATGGGCACAAGGTCCGCTACAGGCATCCCGACGGCAGCGCCGGGGCGCTCACATTCCCCGACCGCCACAGCGCCGACAAGTTCGTCAAGCTGATCGACGCGCTCGGGGTGGCCGACGCACTGGAACGTATCGGCAGGACCGCGACGCAGCCGGTAACACCGACCTCGCCTACGGTGGCTGCCACGCTGGAACGCTATGCCGCCACCCGCCCATCTCTGGACACCGCCAACAAGTACCGCATCATCGCCCGCCGCACCATCAACCCTGTGCTGGGTGATGTCCCTGTCGCCGAACTGACAGTCGATGACGTGCAGTCATGGCTTAACGGTTTGACCATCGCGGGCCGGTCGATCCAGCAAGCCCACATGGTTCTCAAAGCGTCATTGTCAGCCGCTGTTGATCGCGGCGAGCTGGCAGTCAATCCGGCGCGGAAAGCGTCACGCTCGGGCGGCTCAGGGGTGCGTCTCCCACGCCGTCAACCCGGCAAGCAGGCGGTGTTCCTGTCACGCGACGAAGCGGCCCTAATACTGGCAGCCGTGCCCGAGCGGCATCGCGTGCTGATTGAGTTCCTGCTAGCTACCGGATGCCGGATCGGCGAAGCCTTGGCACTCACCCCTGCCGACATTGGTGCCGGGACGGTGACGTTCAACAAGTCCTACAGCAGGCGAGCCGACGCTGACGGTAATCGCCCGTTCGAGTTGGGTGCCGCCAAGACGGCAGCCAGTGAGCGGACGATAGCGGTGTCGCGTGAGGTGCTGGAAAAGCTGGACCTGTCGGGCGCGTTGGTGTTCACCAACGACGCGGCCGGCGCGATCAACGCGGACAGCTTCCGTAAGAACGTATGGCATCGGGCGGTGGTCAAGAGCGGCCTGCCGAAGCACCGTCGGCCTGGACTGCACGATCTGCGGCACACCCACGCCTCCCGGCTGATCGACGCAGGGATACCGATTGTTGCCGTCTCAAAGCGCCTGGGACACTCGAACGTGTCGATCACCTTGTCAACTTACGCGCACGTTGCCGGGGACGCCGACGAGCGGATTTTGGCGGCGCTGGCGTGACGACGTGGGTACGGGTAGGTCGTCGTCCCTGGCGACCGAGCAGGCTTCGATGATGTTCTCGATGTCGGTCACGGACAAGCGTAGGTGGCGGCAGACGCGGCGGGCGGGGAATTGACCGGAGCGCACGCGGTCTTTTAGCCAGTCTTCACTCTCGCATTGGAGTAGTTCGCAGACTTCGGCAACGCTGTACAGCCGGGGCGCTACGACGGGTGCTGCGGTCATGGCTCTAGGGGATCACGCTGCCGGAGGCGTGAAAAGGGAGCGAGGTCAAGGCCGTAATCGGCTGCCGTCTCGGTGGTCGCTGCGGTCATGCGTCTAGAGAATCACGCCGCCAAGGGCGTGAACCGGAAGCGATCAGTGAGCGGTTGTTCATACGCTCAGTATGGGACCTAGTGTCTGACAAGGCTTTCCGCGTGTCCAGCAGGGCTTTCTACCCGAACGACGGTCAACCTGGTCGCGGTACGATGTAGACGGATCGCTTTGTACCGTCGTTTGTAGCAAACCATGCTACAATTAGAGCAGGGAACCGAGACGCTCTGTCTCCCTGGCGATTCCGCCGACTTACTCATTTCCACCTTGGGGCAGAACCATGACCGATGAACGGCTTAACAAGCACGCCGCAGCCGAATACCTGAGCAGGACAATGCCTGTCAGCCCGCGCACGCTGGACGCCTGGCGTGCTGCCGATAAGGGGCCGCGTTCGCACAAGGTGGCGGGCCGCTTGTTCTGGTTCAAGAGCGACCTGGACCAGTGGCTCACGGCTGAGCTGATCGCCACTTCACGCGGCGGCGTGCGGTGAGCGCCAACCGGTTCTGCAAGTTCGCCTACCTGAAGGCTTTGAGCGGACGCAGGTTTCCGAAGGGCGACGGTGCATTCCGCGTTCTCACCACGGTGTGGAACTACACCGATGAGCATGGCCGCAACGCGCACCCTGGCATCACCCGGCTGGCTGCCGACTGCTGCATGGGCGAGAGCACTGTCCGACGCCACCTGAAGTGGCTGACCGAATACGGCTACTTGATCCAGGAGTCTCGCGGTCACAACGTCGGTGACGTGCGCCTGGCGTCGGTTTACTCGTTGGCGCTGCCGGAGCTACCGCCCGTAGCTGAGCGGAAGCCCAACGGAGCTACCGCTCACATGGAGCCACCTACCGCTCACTTGGAGCAGGGCTACCGCTCACTTGGAGCAGACCTACCGCTCACAGGTGAGCACCTAACACATGCTAGAACAGATCCGTCTGCATCAAATCCGTCTACATCAAATCCTCCCGGCGTTCCCGACGATCCGCACTGTGAAGACTGCTCGGGGTGGGGAACACCGTGCGCGACCCACAAACCCGCTTCACGCCCCTCCGTGCCGAATACGATTCCAACCGAGCGCGTGGAGCACGACCACGAAGACGAGTACCTACCCAATGACTGCTCTGAGTGCTGGTTCTTCAAACGGGCGTGCGGCAATGTCCGCGAGGACAGGACGCCCGTATTGGTAGGAACCGCAGCAGAACCCGACTGGCCAGAACCGTACCGCGACAATGAAGAAGCGCCGTTCGGGTGAAAGTGATAGTAACGTGAGCGAACCCGGAACCATAGCGGTTGCCGTCGGGCGTCTGAGGCGCTGCTGGCAGGCCGGGGATGCAATGCGTGTGGCCGAATGGCTAGGGCTGGAATACGTTCCACCGACACCACCTTCCGGCATGGACCTGAGCGATGAGTGGCGATTCATGGTCGAGCACGCCCGCAAGTGGATTGAAGACATCTACCGGCGACTGTACGAACAGGTGTGCTCGTGACCGCGCCACGCCCGCACCATCTGTCGACCACAACCATCGACGTGCTACCCGCCGACGTTCACGCCGAGATCGTCGGGGTCTGGTCGACCTCTACGCCGAGACACACCCGACACTGTGCCAATTTGCATGGCGCTACCAAAAATTGCCGGAGAGAGACGCGATGAGTCGCATGGGTGTCCGCGCCCTAGCGCCAGTTGGGGTACCCCCCATGCGACCCAAGAGAGGCGGAAACCATGAGGTGCAAGGAGATTGACTGTCACAGGCGCTCGCACTCACGCGGCTATTGCACAACCCACTACAGGCGCTATCGGTCCGGCCAGCCCATGGACGCGCCGATTCGGCGCTACACGCAGAGCGTTAGACCGAAGCGGAGGCGACCTTTCGAAGCCGAGTACCGGCTTTTGGCCGAGTTGGGGCTTCGGCGCAACTGATTCCTCGCCTCCATCCGCTCCCGTCCGAACCGGCAACGAGCGGTTACGACCGCTGCTGGAGAAGCTCCACGACGTCGATCAGCTGTCGGAAAGCCTCAAGGGTCGGGTATAGCAGGCGGCTTGGGTCGCTGGTCAACTTGACGTTGAGCACACCTGGGTCGGTCGTCTCGAAGTGCTCTTGCTCAGACATGCCGAGATACGCCCATGGCCTGCCGTGCGCGTACCCGGAGCACGCTTGCCACGGCAGCAACGGTTTTGACCGCTCTGAGTGCTCCTCCGCGTACTTAACGGCTGCACTCGAGTGGTAGCCAGCGCGTATAGCTTTGGTGGGAATGTCGCGAGACGTCGCTACCGCGTATAGCTTCGCAAGCTTGGCGTCGCGCTTCGCAGCGTCGGACACACCAAGCGGTTCCAGGGCCATGTGCTGTTCGTTGAAGTTTTTGGCGTGCCAACGCAGAGTACGTTCAACGCGCTCGTTGCGGTTCTTGGGGTGAAGTATCCAGAATGCGGTCGAAAGGTTTTCCAGCGACCCGCGCACCAGGCTGAACGGTGCTGCAGTATGCAGCAAGTGCAGATCTAGCAAGAGTGCCTTCACGGCCTGGAGGTGGTCGACCCCGGCGACGAGACACATGCGTACAGCGTGTGAGAGCTGGTAGGGGGTGCTCGCTTTGTCATCACCAGACAGCGAGGAGCCGGACGACACCGGAAAATCGTTCGGGTCGGCAATTCGCTCTGCCATCTTGTCGATGCCCGACGCGATCTCTTCCCACTTCGCCGCAACAGCCGCCGGGTCCATTTCGATTTCCTCGTCCACAAGACAATCGTCCACGGCCCTCGCCACGACAGCCATGAGACGGCGACATACTGGGCGGCCCATTCTTTGGTCAATCGGCATCGCCGTCCTGTTCGGCCAGCACGCGGTAGACGGTCGCACGACTCACACCTAGCGTCGCTGCAATGGTGCTTGCCGACTCACCGCTGGTGTGCATTCGCCGCGCCAACGCCGCCTTCGACTTGTCGAGCGCCTTGGGCCGCCCTATGGACTGTCCGCGTGCCCTACGCGCTTCCCTTGCTGCTGCCCGGCGCTCACGGCCCAACTCCAGCTCCAGCTCGGCCAGACTTGCTAGTACGCCGGCGATCATGCGGCCCGTTGCGTTCGTCGTATCGATGCCTTCTCGCAGAGAGCGAAGCACGACTTCGCGCTCACCTAGCTCGCGGATCGTAGTCATCACCTCAGCGGCATTGCGCCCCAGGCGGTCAATTCCAACGACGACGATGGCGTCTCCGGGGCGGGCATAGTCCAGAAGCGCCGCAAGACCCGTCCGCTGTTCTCGCGTGGATGCTCCCGATAGCTTGTCGCTGTAGACGCGGTTCGGCTCGACACCCGCTGCAGTGAGCGCGTCGAGCTGTTGGTCCAGGGACTGGTGGCCGGTGCTGACACGGGCGTATCCGAGTTGAACGCCTGTGGTCGGGGCGGCGGTTGCGGTCATGAGGTGAGTGTTTCTCAAAAGTCTCAGAATGACAAGTATTGCGACGATACTTTTGAGGCAACTTTTGGGACAGGTCGACGTGGGTCTTCTTCTGTAGCTGACCCACTCGCACCGCTTGCCTCACAACTAAAGAAACGAGACGGCGACGTTTCGGTCGCGTTCGGTTCAGTGCCAGCCGCACACGGCGAGCACCGTAGTGGGCGGCCGGTCAAAGCCCATCACGTCAGCCCAGTCCGCCGCCTGCTCCGTCAACGATCCGTGTCCTTT
>DASZKQ010000442.1:0-2352 GCA_035552835.1 Mycobacterium sp.
GTTCTTCGAGGTCGATGGCGACCGGATAGCCGCCCTGCGGGTCGTCGCGAACCCGGATAAATTGCGGTTCGCGGCCAGGCAGCTGTCACATACCGCGGGCCAATCCGGTCCATAAGGTATGACTAACCGCGTACTCGTGGTCGGCGGCACCGGCGTCTTGGGCCGGGTCGTGGTCGATCAGCTTCTAGCGTCGGGCGCCGGTGTGCGCATTCTCAGCCGAGGCCGGCGTCGTCACATCCATGGCGACGTCGAATACGTCTGCGGTGATCTGCGTACCGGCGCCGGACTCGATGCCGCCGTGTCCGGCATCGACACGATCGTGCAATGCGCCGAGCACGTGCATCACCTGCTCGCGGCAGCGAAACAGGCCGACTCACCGCATCTGGTGTACACCTCGATCGTCGGCATCGACCGCATTCCTCTCGGCCTCTACCGGCGAAAACTGGCCGACGAACAGCGCATCGCCGACTCAGGTCTGCCGTGGACCGTGCTGCGGGCCACCCAGTTTCACGACCTGATCGCGGTGCTATTCCGGATGTTGGCCAAACCGCAGATACTCGCGGTGCCCTCCGGCGTGAGTTTCCAGCCGGTCGATGTCCGCGAGGTGGGCGACCGCCTGGTCCACCTCGCCCTTGGTAAACCCGCCGGCCGTGCACCGGATTTCGGTGGCCCCCAGATCCGTCCGCTAACCGATCTCGCCCGAAGCTACCTGGCGATGGTCGGTAAGCGACGACCCATCCTGCCGGTGTGGCTGCCCGGTCGGGCCTTCCGTCTATTCCGCGCCGGCGAGCACCTGGCACCTGAGCACGCCGAGGGTACGGTCACTTTCGAGCAATACCTCACCGAGCAACTCGCGGCGGGTATTGCCCCTTACGGCGATGCCATTCACGACTACCTGCGCCTGCGTCGACGGAAGGCGCAAAGATGACACTCACCAATGTGCTGCTGCGGATTGGCATCTGGTTCCTCGCCATTGTCGAACTCGCCATCGGAGTGGTCGCGACGCTGACCCCGCGGGTCTTCTACGACGACGCCCCGTCGGTGAGCCTCGCGTCGCCGTATTCCGAACACCTGATGCGCGACCTCGGCGCGATGAACCTTGCGCTGGCTGTGGTGACATTTGTCGCCGCGATCACCATGGAGCGGCTGATGGTCCGCACCGCGCTGGCCGCCTACCTGGAGTTCGCCATCCCCCACTTGCGCCGACCTATGGCCAGGTAAGCCGCCCACAGCACGACGGTCAGCAGCTCAGCGACCACGCTGATCGCCGCGTGCGGCGACGGCTCCCATCCTCGTTCGAAGAACCCGAAAAGCCCGACGGTGCGCGACAACGCGAATGCGACCAGTGCGCCGCCGGCCAGCATGGCCGCCGCCCACCGAAGCCACGCCGGCCCGCCGAGAAGGATCAGCGCCGCGACAGCGAACGACACGCTGGCCTGCACTACGAAGGCCGTGCCGATCATTGGAATGTGCCGGTAGCCATGAATATAGAGAAAGGCATGGCTGATTCCGCTGACGGCGACCGCCGCGGCGATACCGATTCGCGTCGCGAGCCCAGCGAACGTCATTGCAGTGTCCGCTCTTTCAGCGCAAGAGCAGTTTGCCCGCGCGTGTAGTTGACCTCGCGAATACCCAGCGCGTCGTACAATTTGCCGGCCGGCAAAGTAACGGGCTTGGGCGCCGGGCCGTCGCCGGGGTGAGGTAGCGGATAGGCGGTGGTGGTTGCACTGTAGAACGTCACGTTGCCTTCGGTCTTGGAAAAGACCTGGTGGACATGGCCGTTGAGACAGGTCACCGACGAGAAGCGGCGCAGATAACTCATCGCCTCGGTGGCATCGTCGGTGCCCCAGCCCCAATCCGGATACATGGCGAACAGCGGGATATGGCTGAACACGATGATCGGGGTGTCACTGGGCAGCGGCGCTACATCCTTCGCGATGAACTCCAGCTGATCGACACCCAGATGCCCAAGCTTTTTCAAATTGAGCGTGTTCACCAGCGCAATCACGTGCACACCGGCGATGTCGAAGCTGTACCAGCCGTCACCGCGGGTTCCGGCGCCGAAGACGCTTCGGTACTTTTGGCCCCCATCGTCGATGGAGTCGTGCTCGCCGGGCACGGTGAAGACGTGCGGCGTACGCAGGCCGGTCATCATTTGCTTGGCCTGATCGAACTGCTCGGGGGTGGCCAGGTGGGTGAGGTCACAGCAGAAACTCCTCGATCATGCGAATGCGGCCGGTCGCCGACGACGTTTCGATCAAGCGCTCATGCAGGGCGCGCCCGTCGCTGCCCCAGACCTCGTCGATGCCCACATAGGCATCCTCCAAGTCGCCCAACGGGATTCCGAAAAAC
>DASZKQ010000443.1:0-7873 GCA_035552835.1 Mycobacterium sp.
GACCTCGTTGGCCAACTTGTAGACATCGACCTGGGCGCGACCGCACGACGGGCAGGATACGATCTCGAGCCCGCGGGGTCGCAGATTCAGCGACTCGAGGATCTGATTGCCGACCTTGACCTCTTCGACGGGCGGCGCCGACAGCGATACCCGGATGGTGTCGCCGATGCCCCGCGACAGCAGTGCACCGAAGGCGACCGCGGACTTGATGGTGCCCTGGAAAGCCGGACCGGCTTCGGTAACGCCGAGGTGCAACGGGTAGTCGCACTGCGCGGCCAGCTGCTCGTAGGCGGCGACCATCACCACCGGGTCGTTGTGCTTGACGCTGATCTTGATGTTGCCGAAGCCGTGCTCCTCGAACAGCGAAGCCTCCCACAGCGCCGACTCGACCAGCGCCTCCGGCGTGGCCTTGCCGTACTTCTCCATGAACCGCTTGTCCAGCGAGCCGGCGTTGACGCCGATGCGGATCGGGATTCCGGCCGCTGCGGCCGCCTTAGCGACCTCGCCGACCCGACCGTCGAATTCCTTGATGTTGCCGGGGTTTACCCGCACCGCAGCGCAGCCGGCATCGATGGCAGCGAAGATGTATCTCGGCTGAAAATGGATGTCGGCGATAACCGGAAGCTTGCTCTTCTTGGCGATCGCCGGTAATGCGTCGGCGTCTTCCTGGCGTGGGCAGGCCACCCGGACGATATCGCAGCCGGTCGCGGTCAACTCGGCGATCTGCTGCAGGGTCGAGTTGATGTCGTGGGTCTTGGTGGTACACATCGACTGCACCGAAATCGGGTAATCGCTACCCACCCCGACATCGCGGACCATCAGCTGCCGCGTCTTGCGTCGTGGCGCCAGCGTGGGCGCCGGGGCCGCGGGCATACCCAGACCTGTGGTCACGGTTTGCCTTCTCTCCCTTTCATGTCGGGCCTACGGAAGCTCACTGGAACAGGTGGATCGGGTTGACCACGTCGGCGGTCACCGTCAACAACATGTAGCCGACCACCAGTACCAACACTACGTAGGTTGCGGGCATCAGCTTCAGATAGTTGACCGGCGCGGCCGCGACCATGCCGCGGGCCGACCGGACCATGTTGCGCAGCTTTTCAAACACCGCGATCGCGATGTGCCCGCCGTCGAACGGTAACAGCGGCAACAAGTTGATGACGCCCAGGATGAAGTTCAGCTGCGCCAGGAACAACCAGAACGCCATCCAGACGCCGTGGTCGACGGTGTCTCCACCGATGATGCTGGCGCCGACGACGCTGATCGGCGTATCGAGGGAACGCTGCCCGCCGCCGATCGCATGGATCAGCGCGCCGACTTTGGTCGGGATGGCGACCAGCGACTTGCCCAGCAGCACCGACAGGTTGCCGGTGAAGGTGAAAGTGGCCGGCACCGCGCTGATTACGTTGTACTGCGTGGGCCCGGGTGCCGAGCCCATTACGCCCATCACCCCGATCGTCGACGGCTTCGCGCCGCCGTTGCCGTCAGTGACCCAGCGCTGGCGCTGGGCGATGTCGACGTACTTGGTCATCGTTTGGCCGTCGCGCTTGATCATGATCGGAACGGTGCCGTGCAGTTTTTGCACCGCGGCGGCCATGTCGGAAAAGTCGGTGACCGAGGTGTCGCCGACCTTGAGCACCACATCGCCGGCCCGGATCCCGGCAGCGGCCGCAGGCCCGTCCCCGGTGCACTTCTCGAACTGGCCCTGCTTGTATTCCGAAGCCGCACAAGAGGTTTGACCGATAACCGCGGAGGGATGCAGGTTCGGCAGGCCCCAGAAGACCGCGATCGCGTAGATCAACACCAAGCCGATGACGAAGTTCATGCCCGGACCGGCGAGCAACACCGCGACGCGCTTCCAGGTCTTCTGCTTGTACATCGCGCGGTCAAGCTCGTCGGGCTCGAGCTCCTCGACCGAGGTCATGCCGACGATGTCGCAGAACCCGCCGGCCGGAATGGCCTTGACGCCGTACTGCGTTTCGCCGCGCCGCGTCGACCACAGCGTGGGGCCGAAGCCCACGAAATAGCGGCGTACCTTCATGCCGGTCGCCAGGGCGACCCACATATGGCCGCATTCATGCAGCGCCACCGAAATCAGGATGGCGAGCGCAAACAGCACGACGCCGATAGCGAACATCATGGGGTTGGTAGGACCTCCTGTGTGACTCGTCTAATCAGATACTTGACCTTCCCGCGGGCCCAGCGCTGCGCGTCGAGTACGTCTTCCACGGTAGCGGGTTCGGCAGCCCATTGGTCGGCGGCGCTCAGGACGTCCGCAATCGCGCGCACGATTGCCGAGAAGCCGATCCGGCCCGCTAGGAAAGCCTCGGCGGCTTCTTCGTTGGCGGCGTTGTAGACAGCGGTCATGCAGCCGCCCGTCTCACCGGCCTGTCGGGCCAGTTCGACGGCCGGGAAGACCTGGTTGTCCAGCGGCTCGAACTCCCAGCTCGACGCGGTGGAGAAATCGCAGGCCGCGGCCACCGCAGGCACCCGGTCTGGCCAGCCAAGCGCCAGCGCAATGTGCAGTTTCATGTCCGGCGGACTGGCCTGCGCGATCGTCGAGCCGTCGGTGAACGTAACCATCGAATGCACGATCGATTGCGGGTGCACGACGACCTCGATGCGCCGGTAGGGGATGCCGAACAGCAGGTGGGCTTCGATGAGCTCGAGTCCCTTGTTGACCAGCGACGCCGAGTTCAAGGTGTTCATCGGCCCCATCGACCAGGTCGGATGGGCGCCGGCCTGCTCGGGCGTGACGTGCTCGAGCTTGGCGGCCGACCAGCCGCGGAACGGCCCGCCGGAGGCGGTAAGCACCAGCTTGGCGACCTCGTCTGGTGAGCCGCCACGCAGACACTGCGCCAGCGCGGAGTGTTCGGAGTCCACCGGCACGATCTGACCCGGCTGCGCCGCCTGCAGCACCAGCGGACCGCCGGCGATCAGGGATTCCTTGTTCGCCAGGGCCAGCCGGACGCCCGACGCCAGCGCGGTCAGCGTGGGCTGTAGCCCCAGCGCGCCGACCAGCGCATTGAGCACGACGTCCGCCTCGGTGTTCTCGATCAGCCGGGTGACCGCATCGGGCCCGTGGTAGGTGACGTCGCCGATGCTCTGCGCGGCGCGCTCGTCGGCCACGGCGACATTGGTCACGCGGGTCTCGGCGCGCTGCTCAGCGAGCAGGTCCGGGTGCCCGCCGCCGGCGGCCAGCCCGACCAGCTCGAAGCGATCCGGGTTGGCGGCGATGACCTCCAGCGCCTGGGTGCCGATGGAGCCGGTACTGCCCAGCACCAAGGTCTTGAGGCGGCGGTTGGTCACCCACTTATTGTGCCGCGCGGCCGCAACCCGGTGTATGCCAGAATGTCGAGGCATCAGGAACCGACCGGAGGAGTCGCCGTGGCCAGTACCGAGGTGGAGCGCTACAGCAGCGGGGTCGACGTCGCTGATGTGCCGTCCGCGCATTGGGGCTGGAGCAAAATCAACCACCGCAACTGGCGCATCGTGGGACTATGCATCGTCGGCCTGTTGCTGGCGATGCTGGACGGCAATCATGTCGGCCACATCGAGAACTTGTACTTGATCGGCTTCGCGGCCCTGGTGCTCTTCTTCGTCGTGCGTGACTGGTGGGGCCGCCGGCGCGGCTGGCTCAGGTAGTGCTGTAAGTCACGACCGCCCGGTGGATGTCGATGTCTCCGGAGCCGGAGCGCACGTGGATCAGCAGTGTGTCGTCGCCCTCAGCCGGTCCATCGGCGGACTGCAGCAGGTTGGTGACCGCGCCTGAGCCGGTGATCAAGTCCAACCGCGCGGCGGTACCTTCGGCGACCCCGACCCCGACCTCACCGCTGCTGGTGAACGCCGAGATCGCGCCTCGCACCGCTGTCGCGACGGTGACCGATCCCGACGCCGTCTGCGCGCGCAGGCCGCCGGACAGCTGCGCGACGCTGAGGTCGCCGCTGGCTGCCTTGGACACCAGATCTCCGTCGAGTTCACCGATCGTCGCACTGCCGGAGGCGGCGGCGATTGACACGTTTCCGGCGACCGCCTGAACGTTGATCGACCCGGAAGCGGTGGCCACCTTGAGGTTTCCTTCGACGACGTCGATGTCGACGTTGCCGCTGGCCGACGAAATCCGGCAATCGGCGAATCCGCCCTCCGCGTGTACATCGGCCGAAGCCATCGACGCTTTCAACCGGGACCGCGACGGCAGCGCGATGTCGATGTCGACGGCGCCGCCGCGGAACAGCGCGAAGCCGCGCCGCGCCGCAGACACCGTCAGCTTGCCGTTGTCGCACTCCACCTGGGTCTGCTCGGCCGCTCGGACATCGGCAGCGCGGGACTCGTCGTGAGGCCGCACCACCACGACGGTGTCGTCCCGGTCGGTCGCGACGAGCCGGACGGAACCGGCCGCGGCGTCAACGCGCACCACGATGGGCTCAGGGGTGTCAAACGTAGGCATTGGTTTCTCCTTCTTGGGGTTCAACGCATCCAGCCGGTTACTTGCCGGGCGCTGCCGGCCATCGCCCGGCCTGCGTGGGACTGGACGGCGGCCGCGACAGCGCGGACCAGCCAGGCGTTCAGCGACGACCCGTCGCGCCGCGTCGCCGCTTCGACTGCGGCTCGCAAACCTTCGGGGAGCCGCAGGGTGATGCGCCAGGTGCCGCTGTCCTCGTCGCCGAACGCGACCTCGAAGGGCTGCTGAGCCGACGGCTCGTCGAGCGGCGCGCTGACGACGAACTCCGGATCACGGCCGCGCAGCCGGACCTCCACCGAACGCGGGGCCAGCTCGCTGGTGATCTCTTCGGCGCCGGCCGAGAGCACTTCCAGCAGCGCCAGGCGGATCGCCGACTCCAGTGGCGCGCTGAGCCGATCGGCCAGGGCCTGCGCCTCGGCGCCGCCCGCGGCGGCGGCCAGATTCAGCTCGTGGCGTACCGCGTCTACGTACGGCTGCAAATCCATGGTGTCATGGTGACATCATTTTGATGTCACCGCAAGCATCACATTGGTGCGTCAGATATGCCGCGCGCGTCGGTAGACGGCGCCGACGAGGGCACACGCCCCCGCCACGGCGAACGCCAGGAGCCACGGCCATGCGCCATGCTGGTGCACCCAGCCGGCGACCGCGCCTTGTACGCGGCCGGTCGCTGCGAGGAACGGGTCGGGCTCGGGGCCGTTGGCGTTATGCAGCCGTATTTCGTAGAGCGCGTAATAGCCCACATACAGCCCAACGAGGGCCAGCAGCGCACCGCTGATCCGATTGACGTACGGCAAGATCCGCCGCAGCCGATTCACCACCGCCGAACTCGCGATCGCGGCGGCAACGGCCAGCACCCCGATGACCAGGGTCAGGCCCGCGATATAGGCGAGATAGATCGACGCGCTCCCGATCAGCGAGCCGCGGCGCAAGCCGGCGGCGGTGACCGCCAGGAATGGGCCGACCGTGCATGACAGCGAGGTGATCGCATAGCTCACGCCGTAGCCATACATGGACCCAAGCCGAGCAGTCGGAGTCCCTCGCCCGCCTGAATACCGGGGGGTCAACAGCGTCAGCTCCCGACCTAATAGAAGCCAAATTCCCAGGGCGACAAGCACAATGCCGATCACCACGACCGCATACGGCGCATACCGCTGCACGGTGGCGCCCGCCGATATGGTGAGCGCTCCGAACAGCCCGAACACCGTCAAAAACCCCAGGGCCATTCCGCCGGTGGCCGCCAAGGCCCGGCCGACCGCGGCCAATCCCATCGACGTGCGGTCACTGGCGCCCTCCCCGCGTACCACCAGAACGAGGTAGGCGGGCAGCATGGCAAACCCGCACGGATTCAGCGCCGCGACCAATCCGGCGGCAAACGCCAAGCTGACTAGGCGTTGGTCCACATCAGCTACTTCAGCGCCGTGACCCGATCGGACAACTCCGACTGCGACATCGCCGCGGTGGGGTTGTTCACAAACGCGGACGTCCCATCGGAGTTGTAGAACACCCACGCCGGTTGCCAGGGCACGTCGTAGCGGGCCCAGATCGAGCCATCGGCGTCATTGAGATTGGTGAAGTTCAGGTGGTACTTCGAGACGAAGTTCTGCATCGCCCCAACGTCGGAGTGAGCCGCGACGCCCACGAAGGTGACCCCCGGATTAGCGGCGGCCACCTGGCTCAGGCCGGGAGCTTCCGCGTTGCAGAATGGGCACCACGGCGTCCAGAACCACAGCACAGAGCGCTTTCCCTGCAAGCCTGCGGCGTTGAAGGGCGCACCGCTGAGTGTGGTTGCGCTGAACTGCAAACGATCGTCGGCTGCCAGCGCCCGCGGCGGACTGCTCAGCCCAAAAACCAAGGCGGCAACGGCTACGCCGAGCGCCAATCTCCCAAGCAGGCGTTGGACTCTCATATTCTCGTCTCCTTCGCTGACCTAATGTAGACGTTGCTCACCCCTCGTCCGGTTCACGAGGGCGCCGTCAGCCGTTGGCGGCGAGCTGGCCGCAAGCGGCGGCGATCTCACGACCGCGGGTGTCCCGCACCGTGCAGGGCACGCCGGCGGCGCGGATGCGCCGGACGAACTCGCGCTGTGCGGGCTTCGGGCTGGCGTCCCAGTCGCTGCCGGGTGTCGGGTTCAGCGGGATGAGGTTCACGTGCACCAGCGGGCCCAATGCGCGATGCAGTCGCTTGCCCAACAGGTCTGCACGCCACGGCTGGTCGTTGACGTCGCGAATCAGCGCGTATTCCACCGAAACTCGCCGACCGGTCACATCGGCGTAATAGCGGGCGGCATCTAGCGCTTCGCCGATCTTCCACCGGTTGTTAACCGGCACCAAGGTGTCCCGTAGCTCGTCATCAGGGGCGTGCAGCGACAGCGCTAACGTCACCGAAAGCCGCTCGTCGGCAAGTTTGCGGATCGCCGGGGCCAGCCCGACCGTCGACACCGTCACCGATCGGGCCGAAATCCCGAAATCCTCCGTGATACGACGAACCGCCGCCAGCAACCTGGCGTAGTTGGCCAGCGGCTCCCCCATCCCCATGAACACCACATTCGACAACCGATCTCCCCAGTCGTCACGCAGCGCCGCGGCCGCCGCACGTACTTGTTCCACGATCTCGGCGGTCGACAAGTTTCGGGTCAGACCGCCCTGGCCGGTGGCACAAAACGGGCACGCCATGCCGCAGCCGGCCTGCGACGAAATGCAGACCGTGTTGCGCTGCGGGTAACGCATCAGCACCGACTCGAAGGTGCTGCCATCGGCCGCCCGCCACAGCGTCTTGCGGGTTTCGCCTGCGTCGCAAGCGATTTCCCGGGTGGCAGTCAGCAGGTTCGGGAACAGGGCCTCGGCCACCTGACCGCGAACCGCAGCCGGCAGGTCGGTCATCTGCTCCGGGTCGGCGATCAGTCGACCGTAGTACTGGTGGGCGAGTTGTTTGGCGCGAAACGGCGGCAGGCCCAGCGCCGCGACGGCGTCGACGCGCTCGGCCCCGTCGAGGTCGGCCAGATGCCGCGGCGGCAGCCCACGGCGCGGTGCCTCGAATACCAACTCTTGCTTCATCCCAGACCAGTATCGGTCCTCGCCGGACTCGCAGCGGCGGTCAGGGCACTAGCGTCAAGACGATCCAGGTCACGACCGCCGACGGCAACGCTCCATCCAGTCGATCCATCAGGCCGCCGTGGCCGGGCAGAATCCGGCCCATGTCCTTGATGCCCAGGTCACGCTTGATTTGCGATTCCACCAAGTCGCCGAGGGTGGCAGTGGCCACCAGCGTGAAGCCCAGCAGCACCCCGACCCAGATTGGTTTGTGCGCCAGCAGGATCGCCGTCAGCGCGGTCGCGGTGACCCCGAACAACAGCGAACCGGCCAGTCCCTCCCAGGATTTTTTCGGGCTGATCGCCGGAACCATCGGATGCTT
>DASZKQ010000444.1:0-5555 GCA_035552835.1 Mycobacterium sp.
ATTGGGCGTGGTAATCCGCGGGGCCACACCGCATTTCGATTACGTCTGCGACGCGGTAACCCAGGGATTGACCCGGATTTCGCTGGATTCGTCGAAGCCGGTCGCCAACGGGGTATTGACCACCAACAACGAAGAGCAGGCACGCGATCGGGCCGGGCTGCCGACGTCGGCCGAGGACAAGGGCGCCCAGGCGACGGCTGCGGCGCTGAGCACCGCCCTGACCCTGCGCGACTTGCACGAAAATCCGTGATCGTCAAGCCGAATCAGGACCGCTGGGATGTGCAAGTTCGTCCCCATCTGACGCCGTATTTCGCCTACGCGGCGGCGTTTGTGATCGCTGCGGCGCACATCGTGGTGGGCCTGCTGCTCAAGATCAAGTCCAGCGGCGTGATCTTCCAAACCGCCGATCAGGTGGCCATGGCCGGGCTGGGCCTGGTGATCGCCGGGTTCGTGCTGCTGTTCGCCCGGCCACGGCTTCGGGCGGGGGCTGCCGGGCTGTCCGTGCGGAACCTACTCGGCGAGCGCTTGGTGCCGTGGTCGGACGTGGTCGGTGTGTCGTTTCCCGCCGGTGCACGCTGGGCGCGAATCGACCTGCCCGACGACGAGTACATCCCGTTGATGGCGATCCAGGCCGTCGACAAAGACCGCGCCGTCGCAGCCATGGACATCGTCCGGGCACTGCTCACGCGTTACCGACCCGACCTGCCGTCGCACTGAACGGCGGTTCTGCTGTCGACCCAACCGACTAGCCTTAGAAACGTGCCTGATCCCGCGACGTACCGCCCCGCGCCCGGGTCCATCCCGGTCGAGCCCGGCGTATACCGATTCCGGGACCAGCACGGACGGGTGATCTACGTCGGCAAGGCCAAGAGCCTGCGCAGCCGGCTGACCTCCTACTTCGCCGACGTCGCCAGCCTGCACCCGCGGACTCGGCAGATGGTCACCACCGCCGCCAAGGTCGAGTGGACGGTGGTCAACACCGAGGTCGAGGCGCTGCAGCTGGAATACAACTGGATCAAGGAGTTCGACCCCCGATTCAACGTCCGCTACCGCGACGACAAGTCGTACCCGGTGCTGGCGGTCACCCTCAACGAGGAATTCCCGCGGTTGATGGTCTATCGCGGCCCACGCCGAAAAGGCGTGCGCTATTTCGGGCCGTACTCGCATGCCTGGGCCATCCGGGAGACCCTCGATTTGCTCACCCGCGTCTTTCCCGCGCGCACCTGCTCGGCCGGAGTATTCAAACGGCACAAGCAAATCGACCGACCGTGCCTGCTTGGCTACATCGACAAGTGCTCGGCGCCGTGCGTCGGAAGGGTCAGCGCCGAGCAACATCGCCAGATCGTGCTGGACTTCTGCGACTTTCTATCCGGCAAAACCGACCGGTACGCCCGCAGCCTGGAACAGCAGATGAATGCCGCAGCCGAGCAACTCGATTACGAACGAGCCGCACGGCTTCGCGACGATCTCTCGGCGTTGAAGCGGGCCCTGGAGAAACAGGCCGTGGTGCTCGGCGACGGCACCGACGCCGATGTGGTGGCATTCGCTGACGACGAGCTGGAAGCAGCCGTCCAGGTGTTCCATGTCCGCGGCGGCAGAGTTCGCGGTCAGCGTGGTTGGATCGTCGAAAAGCCCGGCGATCCCGGTGATTCCGGCGAGGCACGGCTGGTCGAGCAGTTCTTGACTCAGTTCTACGCCGATCAGGCCGAACTTGACGGCGCCGCAGACGAATCTGCCAACCCAGTGCCGCGGGAAGTCCTGGTGCCCTGTCTGCCGCCCAGTGCCGACGAGTTGACCACCTGGCTGTCGGGTCTGCGCGGTTCGCGGGTGACACTGCGGGTGCCACGCCGCGGCGACAAGAAGGCGTTGGCTGAAACCGTGCAGCGCAACGCCAAAGAGGCGCTGCAGCAGCACAAACTCAAGCGGGCCGGCGACTTCACCGCCAGATCTGCTGCGCTGCAGAATATTCAGGAAGCGCTGGGGCTGGCCGACGCGCCGTTGCGGATTGAATGTGTGGATATCAGCCACGTCCAGGGCACCGACGTCGTCGGCTCGCTGGTGGTGTTCGAGGACGGGCTGCCGCGCAAGTCCGATTACCGCCATTTCGCGATCCGGGAAGCCGCTGGCCGCGGTCACTCCGACGACGTCGCGTCGATCGCCGAAGTGACTCGGCGCCGGTTCATGCGCCATCTACAAGATCAGGAGGACCCCAAAGTCTTGTCGCCCGAAGGCAAGTCGCGTCGGTTCGCTTACCCGCCCAATTTGTACGTCGTCGACGGTGGAGCTCCGCAGGTCAACGCGGCCAGCGCCGTCCTCGGCGAATTGGGCATCACCGACGTCGCGGTGATCGGCTTGGCCAAGCGGTTGGAAGAGGTATGGGTGCCCTCGGAGCCCGACCCGATCATCTTGCCGCGCAACAGCGAGGGTCTTTACCTACTGCAGCGAGTACGCGACGAGGCGCACCGCTTTGCCATCAACTACCACCGCAGCAAACGGTCCAAGCGGATGACCGCCTCAGCGCTGGATGCGGTGCCCGGTTTAGGGGAGCATCGCCGCAAGGCGCTGGTGACCCATTTCGGATCGCTGGCCCGCCTCAAGCGGGCTACGGTCGATGAGATCACTTCTGTTCCGGGCATCGGGGTCGCGACGGCGACTGCGGTGCTCGAAGCGCTGGGAGGCGACGCCGCCGGATCGGACGCGGTGGACCAGGACAGGGTCGCCGAACGGGCATCGGGATGACGGGTCAGGAAATGGACGGGGTGAATCAGGCCGTACCGGCGGGCCAGTCCGACAACCACGCTGGCGCAACGGAATCCGGCATTGACGTGGTTTTGGTCACCGGCTTGTCCGGTGCCGGACGCGGCACTGCGGCCAAGGTGCTCGAGGACCTGGGTTGGTATGTCGCCGATAACTTGCCGCCTCAGCTGATCACCCGGATGGTGGACTTCGGGCTGGCCGCGGGATCGCGAATCACGCAGTTGGCGGTGGTGATGGACGTACGCTCCCGCGGGTTCACCGGTGACCTGGACTGGGTGCGCAACGACCTGGCTACCCGCGATATCACCCCGCGGGTGGTATTCATGGAGGCCTCCAACGACATGCTGGTTCGCCGCTACGAGCAGAATCGCCGCAGCCATCCGTTACAGGGAGAGCAGACATTGGCCGAAGGCATCGCCGCTGAGCGCGAGATGCTGGCTCCGGTTCGCGCCACTGCCGACCTGATCATCGATACCTCGACACTGTCGGTGCGCGAGCTGCGGGAAAGCATCGAACGGGCCTTCGGCGGCGAGACCGTCGCCAGTACCAGCGTCACCGTGGAGTCCTTCGGCTTCAAGTACGGTCTGCCGATGGACGCCGACATGGTGATGGATGTGCGATTTCTGCCCAATCCGCACTGGGTCGACGAGTTGCGTCCGCATACTGGGCAACATCCGGCGGTCCGTGACTACGTGCTCGGCCAGACTGGCGCGGCAGAGTTCCTGGAGACTTACCATCGATTGCTGACCCTGATTGTCGACGGCTATCGCAGGGAGGGGAAGCGCTATATGACCGTCGCGATCGGCTGTACCGGCGGCAAGCATCGCAGCGTGGCCATCGCCGAGGCGTTGGCGCGGCTGCTGGAGCCGAACACGCAGTTGTCGGTGCGGGTGTTGCACCGGGATCTGGGTCGCGAATGAGCCTAGAAAAAAACCCCAGCATTGTCGCCCTGGGCGGCGGACATGGTTTGTATGCGACGCTGTCGGCGGCCCGACGACTCACCCCTTACGTCACCGCCGTCGCCACCGTCGCAGACGACGGTGGCTCGTCTGGCCGGCTGCGCAGCGAACTCGACGTGGTCCCTCCGGGTGATCTGCGAATGGCGTTGGCGGCGTTGGCATCCGACAGCCCGCAAGGCCGACTGTGGGCGACGATTTTGCAGCACAGGTTCGGCGGTAGCGGCGCGCTCGCCGGGCACCCGATCGGCAACTTGCTGCTCGCCGGCCTCAACGAATTGCTGACCGATCCGGTTGCCGCGCTCGACGAACTCGGCCGCGTCCTCGGCGTGCGGGGCCGGGTGCTACCGATGTGCCCGATCGCGCTGCAGATCGAGGCCGACGTCTCGGGCTTGGAAGCCGACCCGCGGATGTTCCGCTTGATCCGCGGGCAGGTGGCGATCGCCACCACTCCGGGAAAGGTTCGCCGCGTGCGACTGCTGCCGGGCAACCCGCCGGCCACCCGACAGGCGGTCGACGCGATCATGTCCGCTGATCTGGTCGTATTGGGGCCCGGATCATGGTTCACCAGCGTGATCCCGCACGTGCTGGTGCCCGAGCTGGCCGCCGCACTGCAGGCGACCACGGCCCGGCGCGCATTGGTGCTCAACTTGGTGGCCGAACCGGGGGAGACGGCCGGCTTCTCGGTAGAGCGTCATCTGCATGTACTCGCGCAGCACGCACCGGACTTCACTGTCCACGATGTGATTATCGACGCTGAGCGGGTGCCGAGTGAGCGCGAGCGTGAGCAGCTGCGACGCACGGCGACTCTGCTTCATGCGCAGGTTCAATTCGCAGACGTGGCCCGGCCTGGTACACCTTTACATGACCCGGGCAAGTTGGCCGCGGCGCTGGATGGGGTGGGTGTGCGCGACATCGGCGCACAGCCACCGTCGGCGACGGCCACTGCCGCGATGCCGATCGAAAAAGAACGTCAACAGGCCGGCGCTGAGGGACCGGGTCGTAACGGACCGAGGGGTGACGACGCGTGGCGATGACGGCCGAAGTCAAAGACGAGTTGAGCCGCCTGCTGGTGAGTTCGGTGAGCGCGAGGCGGGCCGAAGTGACCTCACTGCTGCGGTTCGCCGGAGGGCTGCACATCGTGGGCGGCCGCGTGGTGGTCGAAGCCGAGGTGGATTTGGGCAGCATCGCGCGACGACTGCGCAAGGACATCTTCGACCTGTACGGCTACAACGCCGTCGTTCATGTGTTGTCGGCCAGCGGAATCCGCAAGACGACGCGGTATGTGTTGCGGGTCGCCAACGACGGTGAGGCGCTGGCTCGCCAGACCGGCCTACTCGACTTGCGCGGGCGCCCGGTGCGGGGATTACCCGCCCAGGTCGTCGGCGGCAGCATCACCGACGCCGAAGCTGCTTGGCGGGGCGCCTTCTTGGCGCACGGCTCGTTGACCGAGCCGGGCCGCTCGTCGGCGCTCGAGGTCAGCTGCCCCGGTCCGGAAGCGGCGCTGGCCCTGGTAGGGGCGGCGCGCCGGCTCGGGATCAGCGCCAAAGCGCGGGACGTACGTGGAGCCGACCGGGTGGTGGTGCGTGACGGTGAGGCGATCGGGGCATTGCTGACCCGGATGGGCGCCCAGGACACCCGGCTGGTCTGGGAGGAGCGGCGGATGCGCCGCGAGGTCCGGGCAACGGCCAACCGGCTGGCGAATTTCGACGACGCCAATCTGCGGCGTTCGGCTCGTGCGGCAGTGGCGGCGGCCGCCCGCGTCGAACGTGCGCTGGAAATCCTTGGTGAGGGTGTGCCCGACCATCTTGCCGCGGCCGGCAAGTTGCGCATCGAACACCG
>DASZKQ010000445.1:0-3811 GCA_035552835.1 Mycobacterium sp.
CTGAGATGCTGAGAGTTGTACCTACGGAAATCATACCGCCCGAAACACGACCATCTTTTAAGGACGAATATACGCGCGGACAAGCCAAGCTGATCTGTGGTAGCTGTACTTCGGCTCGGCCTCGATTCATAGAGTTATTAAAAGGGCATCATATGATTTGCTCAGGTTTACCAATTAGCCTCCTTTCTTGTCAGTTCCAAGACCCTGACGAAGGACCCCCCGATCGAGCGCTCACCGTCTCGGAACATCTCCGCCAAGCGACTTGGACCAGCCGCAACATCTTGCGCAGAAAGGGAAGGCCATGCCATCGCCGCACCCGCCCACATCGGAGCCAGTAGCGACCATTTCTGATTCGAAAAAGCTGGGTTCGACGACTGTCCCGGATCGACTCGACGACGTGCGGCAGCAGCACGCCGACGCAAAGGCCCATTCACTACACATTGTCGGCGCGAGTCGAAACGCCCGATACCGCGCGGCTCGGACGATGACGGCAAGCACACCCAACCTCCGTCCGGTGCGCGACACGACTCCGTCGTTGGAGTTCCGTACCATCCACGGCCACCGGTGCGCATTCCGGGTCGCCGGATCAGGCCCTGCCATTGTGCTGATCCATGGCCTCGGTGCCAACTCATCCGTGTGGAACATGGTGCAAGCCAGGCTGGCTCAGCGGTTCACTGTGATCGCTCCCGACTTGCTGGGTCACGGCAAGTCGGACAAGCCGCGGAACGACTCCTCGATAGCGGCTTACGCCAACGGGCTGCGTGATCTGCTGTCGGTGCTGGGCATCGAGCGTGTGACCGTGGTCGGGCATTCGCTGGGCGGCGGCATCGCCATGCAATTTACGTACCAGTTTCCGGAATTCGTCGAGCGCCTGGTGCTCGTCGGCACAGGCGGGGTCACCACGGACGTAAGCAGCGCGTTGCGATGGGCGTCGCTGCCGATGGCCAGCGAAGTGCTTGCGGCGCTGCGCCTGCCGGGTGCACTGTCGGCGCTGCGGCTTGCCGGGCGGGTAGTCCGGCTGGCTGCGGGTTCGACCGGAATTGGCCGCGACCTACCCCACGTGCTGGAGGTACTGGCCGAGCTTACCGAAGCGGGGGCTGCCGCGGCGTTTTCCCGTACGGTACGTGCGTCGATCGACTGGCGTGGCCAAATGATCACGATGCTTGATCGCTCTTATCTGGCTGAACCCATTCCGGTACAACTCATTTGGGGTGAGCAGGACTCGGTGATACCTGTGCGTCACGCCAGGCTGGCACACGCGGCCATGCCGGGTTCGCGGCTGACGATCTTCGACCGCTGCGGGCATTTCCCATTCCAAGATGCTCCGAACCGGTTCGTCGAAGTGGTGGAGCGTTTCATCGACTCCACCCAGGCGGGTGCCTATGACCAAGAGCTGCTGCGGCGATTGCTGCGCACCGGACCGGTCGACGTTCGCTCTCCGGCCCAAGACGTCACCGAATCGAGTAGTCAGCTACCCGTCGGCGTATCCGCTGAAGTTACGCTCTCAGCGACAAGCTAAGCGAATACCATTCAGCGAAAGCCAGGCCCTAGCATGGCCTCTCCCTGAAGGATTGACAGCCGTCGAGGCGGTCTCAATACTCCACCAATACGACTGTCGGCCATCAACAATGTGCGGCTGACTGGTTGGGGCGCAATGGAGGTCGGCCGTGATCGATTTTGGACTATCCGGTAAGCGCGCGGTTGTGTCGGGTGCCGGCTACATTCCGGAGCGCGCGGGCCATGGCTGGTTCACGTCGTTGGCCCTTGCTGAGGCGGGCGCCTCGGTGGCCTGTATCGATATCGACAAGCAGCGCGCGAATCACATTGTCGACGAGATCGTCAGCAGAGGAGGCAATGCCATCGCGATTGTCGCCGATATGACCGACCCCGCGCAGGTCAGTCGGGCGATCGACGAAGCCGTCGCGGCTCTGGGCGGTGTTGATGTCTGCGTCGACATTATCGGCGGTGCGACCTGGTCGAAGGTTGAGGACTTCACCACCCAACTGTGGGACGTGGCGATCCACTACAACCTGACCCAGGTCTTCTACCTTTTTCAAACCTTGGCAAGGCACATGATCGCCCAGCGCAGCGGCGGATCGTTGGTCGCACTCACCTCGGTCGACGGCATTGCGGCGGCGACCTACCATGCCGCCTACGGCGCCGCCAAGGCCGGCGTCATCTCGCTCGTCAAAACTCTCGCAGACGAACTGGGGCGGTACGGCATTCGCGCTAACGCGGTCGCGCCAGGCAATGTGGGCTCCGGCAACGAGGACCAGCCGCCACACGAGTACGCCGTCAATGGAATTAATCCGCTGGCCGCGCCCCGCGCCCATGATGTCGCCAACGCCGCGTTGTTCCTCTCCTCTGAGCTGGCTGCCCGCATCACCGGTCAGACACTCGTCGTCGACGGCGGCGCGACCATTCAACAGCTGTGGGGGCTGCCCGCATCATCGATCCCGCCGAACCCGGACGACGCGATACCGGAATTCATGAAACCTGGGTGGTCGGGCAGCTAGCGCCACTGGCGCTGATGAAGGTCGCGGACTGACCCCTACATCTGCTGCGCCGGCTTCAGCACGCTGAACACTGCGCCCTGCGGGTCCGTCAAGACAGCCGACCGCCCCACCGACGGGATGTCGAACGGCTCGACCATGACATGCCCGCCCTTCTCGGCCGCCTTGGTCGCTGTGGCGTCGGCATCGTCGACGGCGAAGTAGACGTGCCAATGGTTAGGCACACCTTGCATCGGCGGTTCCGTGCAACCGCCGACATCGTTTCCACCGACCTTGAGCAGCGTGTACTTCTGACCTGGCGCCATCTCCACCGCGGAGTGCGTCAAGCCGACCACGGCCTCATAGAAGGCCAGCGCCGATTCCGGCTTATCCGTGATCAATTCGTTCCAGATAGGCGCGCCTGACTCGCCGACCAGCGTCGCGCCGATGTGGCGGTTGGCCTGCCACAGCCCCACGGCCGGGCCGGTCGGATCGGCGACGAAGGCCATCCGGCCGGCTTCGCCGATATCGACCGGTGGCATCAGCACCTGCCCGCCCGCGGGTCCCACCGTGTCGACCGCCGTATCGACGTCGACCACCGCGATGTAGGTGTTCCACATCGGTGGCCTGCCCTCTGGTGCACCCGGCGGCATCGGCGCGATCGCCGCCACCGTTTCTCCGTTCACCGTGGCCATGGAGTACACGCCGCCTTGAGGCATCGGGTTGTCGTCGAAACTCCAGCCCAATAGCGATGCGTAGAACTGCTTAGCCGCGGACTGATCGGTGGTTTGCAGGTCGACCCAGTTCGGCGTGCCCTGGGCGTATTGGCTTAACTTAGGCATGATCCACCTTCCATCTGGCGAATGAATCGACACCGGCCGGTGTAGCAGACGAGTCGATCGAGGATTCCGGCATCGGGCCCGGTCGCAACGGTTCGGCGGAGGTCGTACAGCCACGCCTTCCGGCGCGACGAGCTCGCGGCAACCCCCAGAACACACCCGGACACCGGCTTTCAGACTAGCAGCTGCCGACCGGTAGCAATAGCGAAATCCCAAGTGTGGAATCGAAATTCGAGGATGGGATGACCGCTGACGTGATTGCCGTGGACGATCCGCGTTCGTTCCTGCACCGGTCGAAGACGAGGCTCTCGGCGACCAACTGACGCTGGGTTTTGAAAGTCGCGCCGCGGGCTGCGCAAACGGATGCGGTCCTGAACGTTTCGTCGCACCCTGGGCGGCGCATCATGGAAGTGTGCGGATCGGAGTCGGGGTTTCCACCGTGCCCGACGCACGGCAGGCCGCGGTGGAGGCTGCAGCGCA
>DASZKQ010000446.1:0-5966 GCA_035552835.1 Mycobacterium sp.
CTTCTCGCCGGCAATCCCGGCGATATCGCCGCCGAGGTATTCGACGTGGTCGATGCTGATCGGGGTGATGACCGCGACCGGCGCGTTGACCACATTGGTGGCGTCCCAACGGCCGCCCAGACCCACCTCGATGACCGCGACGTCGATCGGCGCGTCGGCGAACGCCGCGAACGCCATTGCGGTGAGCACCTCGAACTTGCTCATCGCCGGGCCGCCGCCGTCCTGCGACTGCTGGTCGATCATCTGCACAAACGGCTCGATCTCGGAGTAGGTGGCCACGTACTGGGCCGGGCTGATCGCGCGTCCGTCGATCGCGATCCGCTCGACCGCCGACTGCAGGTGTGGGCTGGTGGTCCGTCCGGTGCGCCGTTGCAACGCGGTCAGCAGCGCGTCGACCATCCGCGCCACCGAGGTCTTGCCATTGGTGCCGGCGATATGAATCGACGGGTAGCCGCGTTGGGGTGAGCCGAGCAGATCCATCAGCGCGGTGATGCGGGTGAGGCTGGGCTCGATCTTGGTCTCGGGCCAGCGCTGGTCGAGCAAATGCTCGACCTGCAGTAAGGCAGCGATCTCATCTGGGGTCGGAACCACGCCGGTGGATCCGGGGTCGGGTGGCGCAGGAGTCACTGCAGCCCGGCCAACCTGGCCGTTATGCGGTCGGTTTCCTCGCGGGCCACGCGTTGACGCTCTCGTTGCTTGTCGACGACAGCGGCCGGCGCCTTGGCCATGAAGTCGGCGTTGCCCAATTTGGCTGTGGTGGAAGCCAATTCCTTTTGGGCGGCGGCCAAGTCTTTTTCGAGGCGGCGACGTTCGGCCTCCACGTCGATGGTGCTCGAGGTGTCGAGTTCGACCACTACGGAACAGTTCAAGCCCCCGCCCAGGCCGACCTCAAGCGACGCCGACGGGGTGAAATCCGGGCCCGACTCGGTCAGCCACGCCAGCGAGGTGACCGAGCCGATCTGGGTGCTCAGATCCGCGGTGTCGATGCCCGACAGCCGGGCGGGCACTTTCTGCCGGTCCGCCAAACCCTGGTCGCTGCGGAAGCGCCGGACCTCGGTGACCAGCTTCTGCATGTCCGTGATCCGTTGCGCAGCAACCCTATCGAGGGCGATACCGGACGACTCGGGCCATTCGGCTATCACCAGCGACTCTTGACCGGTCAACGCCTGCCACAGCGCCTCGGTGATGAACGGGATCACCGGATGCAGCAACCGCAGCAGGGTGTCCAGCACGGCGGCCAGCACCGCGGTGGTGTGGGTTAGACCGTCGGCCAATTGCGTCTTGGCCAGTTCGACGTACCAGTCGCAGAACTCATCCCAGGTGAAGTGGTAGAGGGCCTCGCAGGCGCGGCTGAATTCATATCCGTCGAACGTCGAATCAACTTCGGCCCGAACTTCTTCCAGCCGCCCCAGGATCCAGCGGTCAGCGTCGGTCAATTCCGCTAGATCAGGCAGCCGGGCGAGCCGAGCACCGTTGAGCAACGCGAACCGGGTGGCGTTGAACAGCTTGGTGCCGAAATTACGCGACGCCCGGACGTGATCCTCGCCGACCGCGAGATCGCCGCCGGGACTGGCGCCGCGGGCCAGCGTGAACCGCAAGGAGTCGGCGCCGTAAATGTCTAGCCAGTCCAGCGGATCCATGACGTTGCCCCTGGACTTGCTCATCTTTCGGCCGGACTCATCGCGGATCAGGCCATGCAGGAAGACATCGGTAAACGGCACCTGCGGGCCCCGATTGCCGTCCTGGGTGATGGCGTCATCTCCGCCGACGAAGGTACCGAACATCATCATCCTGGCCACCCAGAAGAACAAGATGTCGTAACCGGTAACCAAAACGCTTGTTGGATAGAACTTTTCCAGCTCCGGAGTCTTCTCCGGCCAACCCAGCGTGGAGAACGGCCACAGCCCGGACGAGAACCAGGTATCCAGCACGTCGGGGTCCTGCTCCCAGCCCTCCGGCGGTGTCTCGTCCGGGCCAACGCACATCTGCTCACCGTCAGGGCCGTACCAGATCGGGATCCGGTGGCCCCACCACAACTGCCGCGAAATGCACCAGTCGCGCATGTCGTCGACCCAGGCGAACCAGCGCGGTTCCATGCTGGCGGGGTGAATCACGGTGTCCCCGTTACGCACCGCGTCGCCGGCGGCTTTGGCCAGCGATTCGACCCTGACCCACCACTGCAGCGACAGGCGCGGCTCGATGACTTCGCCGCTGCGCTCGGAATGCCCGACGCTGTGCAGGTACGGGCGTTTCTCCTGCACGATGCGGTCCTGCGCCGCGAGCGCTTCCCGCACCGCGACACGAGCCTCGAATCGGTCCATGCCGTCGAATTCGGTTCCAGTGTCAGTGATAACGGCCCTGGCGTCCAAGATGTTTGGCATCGGCAGGTGGTGACGTAGCCCGATCTCGAAGTCGTTGGGGTCGTGGGCGGGTGTGACTTTGACCGCGCCAGTGCCGAATTCGGGGTCGACGTGCTCATCGGCGACGATGACGAGTTCGCGGTCGATAAACGGGTGCGGCAGCGTAGTCCCGACCAGATGCCGGTAGCGCTTGTCGTCGGGATGCACGGCGATGGCCGTATCGCCGAGCATCGTCTCGACCCGCGTGGTGGCGACCACGATGTGCGGCTCGTCGTCGCGGAGTGACCCGTAGCGGAACGAGACCAGCTCGCCCTCGACCTCCTCGTGTACGACCTCGATGTCGGAGATCGCCGTCTGGAGCACCGGCGACCAGTTCACTAGCCGCTCGGCTTGATAGATCAGACCGGCGTCATAGAGCCGCTTGAAGATCGTGCGCACTGCTCGCGACAGTCCGTCGTCCATGGTGAAGCGCTCGCGGCCCCAGTCCACTCCGTCGCCCAGCCGGTGCATCTGGCCACCAATGGCACCGCCAGACTCGCGCTTCCAATCCCACACCTGGTCGATGAACAGCTCGCGGCCGAAGTCCTCTTTGGTCTTCCCGTCGATTGCGAGCTGCTTTTCCACGACGCTTTGAGTCGCGATACCCGCGTGATCCATACCCGGCTGCCACAGCACCTCATAACCCTGCATGCGCTTGCGACGGGTCAGGGCATCCATCATGGTGTGCTCGAGCGCATGCCCCATGTGCAGGCTGCCGGTCACGTTCGGTGGCGGCAGCACGATCGAGTAGGCGGGTTTTGCGCTGGTCGGGTCCGCGGCGAAGTAGCCCGCGTCGAGCCAATGTTGATAGATCGCGCTTTCGGCGGCGCCCGGATCCCACGCCTTGGGCAGGGCGTCGGCCCGCTCGTTGGCGGCGGGGTCGGGGCTAGCGGTCACCCGTCAATTCTAGAAAGCACCGTGGTGTACGACGAACACCGCCCGCTTGCGGCGCCGTTCCTGGTTACTTCTTACCGCCGAGCAACCCGCCGAGGATGTCGCCCGCCTTGGAACCCAACGCATTGCCCAGCACGCTGCCCAGCGACTTGTTGCCGCCCATCCCGCCAAGGATGCTGCCCAACACGTCGTTGAGCGCCCCTCCGCCGGCCGCCTCCTTGGCGGGAGCTCCGCCCTTTCCGGTGAGTTGCTTTCCGACATAGGCCAGCACGATCGGCGCCAAGATCGGCAACAGCTGCTTGAGCAGATCGCTGTCGCTTCCGCCGCCGCCGGCCAGCGCGTTGGCCACCTGGGCGGCATCATTGCCGCCGAAGATCTTCGCGATCGCTTGCTGACCGTCCTTCTCGTCGACCTGGTCTACGCTCACGCCGCCGTCGAGCAGGCCGCTGGCCGCATGGCTGTCGGCCGCAGACTCGATCTTGCTGGCGTGATCGGGGTCCTGCGCATTTTCGTGGAGTCCGCCGACCAGCACCGGTACCAAGAGCTGAACTGCTTTGTTGACTTCGCCTTCGTCGACGCCGATCTTGCTTGCGATGTCACTCGTCGGAATCTGAGCGAGAAGATCTTCAAGGCCAGACATGAACCCGTCCACCTAACGTTACTGGGATGGTGTGGTAATTCGATCTTGACACTAGTCGGAGCCGGAGGCGTCCGATAGCGGTTCGTTGGACCAGATTTAATTAGCGGGGCGCCAGCTTCGCGGTGTCCATCGACACCCCTGCGGACGAGAGTCGCGCCAGGAGTGCGTCACCCATCGCGGCAGCCGGTGTGAGCACACCGCGTAGCTCGGAGAGCTCATCGCGATCGATCGCCAGTGTCAGACCGCTTTCCCCCAACAGCACCGAGGTGGCCTTGTATCCAGGGTCTCCGCGTTGGGCGATGGTGGCGACATAGCGGGCGCCGGAGGTCGTCGTGGTGTACGTCTCCGCCTTGTAAAAGCCGCGCTCGCGAACGGCTTCACTGGGACCGGTGCCGGGTTTAGGTAAAACACGCTCCACCAATCTCCGCGGCAGCAGCCGGAAATAGCGGCTACCCAACCCTGACACCGCGTTGCCGATCCCATTGACGACGCCTGACGTCACCGGTGCCACAGCGGATGAGCCCAGACTCATGTGCTCGCTGTACCGGAACCGCCTCCCGTACGCCCAGTCCTGTAATGCGTTGCTGCGTCGAACAATTCGGGTGTTGGTGGATGCCATCGCGAATCCGGCCGTCCACAGACCGGTCAGCTCCGGTGCGATCTGGCGGCCACGGCGCCACCGCAGGTCGGGCTGTGCGCCGAGTTCGGGTTCCGCATCGCGGTCCGGGCTCAGCGTGTAAGGGTCTGCGAATTGGCAGCGTACATCGGGATCACTGGAGACGGTGCGCAGCACTTCCAGCCCGGAGGCGATGGTGCCGCCGGAGAGCCCGCCGGAGAATTTGCGGACCACGAAGTCGGTGCCGACAAGCTCGCCGGCGCCGTCTTCGCGTGCCCGCCGGTAAAGCGCGTACACG
This sequence comes from Mycobacterium sp., assembly GCA_035552835.1. Taxonomy (GTDB): domain Bacteria; phylum Actinomycetota; class Actinomycetes; order Mycobacteriales; family Mycobacteriaceae; genus Mycobacterium. Next base: position 4,848 of record DASZKQ010000446.1, read on the forward strand.
GTGAGATCCGAAGGGATTGAATCGAATCCGCACGCATGCACGATGCGTGCGCCGGTGTCGAGCGCCTGCTTGTGGAACAGGTCAATGCTGTCGCGAACGAACGGTGGCTCGCCGGTCAAGTCGGCGTAGTCGGTGCCCGCCGCAGCGCACGCGGCGACCAGCGGCAGGCCGTATCGGCTGTAGGGCCCGACGGTGGTGACGACCACTCTGGTCTGCGCAGCCATCGCATCCAGGGTCGACGGCGACGAGGCGTCCGCTTCCAGAACCGGCCAGGGCTGCGCCGAAGGCCCCAGCGTTTCACGGATCGCGAGCAGGCGGTCAGTCGACCGGCCGGCCAGCGCGATCCGCGCGCCCCCGCCGACCCGGGCCAGGTATTCGGCGGTCAGCTTGCCGACAAAGCCGGTTGCCCCGTACAAGACGATGTCGAATTCGCGCGTCTCGGTCACAGGCGCGACGGTACTCCGAGCATCTCGGGCAACTCGGCGCTCTCCCCCAGCACATGCTCGGCCAGAAAGGCAATCACCACCTGGTACCAGATCTTGGTGTGCTGTGGCGCCGCCACCCAGTGGTTCTCGGACGGGAAGTACAGGAACCGGTGCGGGCTGCTGCCATCCTCGCCGGCTTGCAGCGCCGACGCACCCAAGAGCTCATACCACAGCCGCAGGCCCTCGCCGATCGGGACGCGGTAGTCCTTGTCGCCGTGGATGACCAGCATCGGAGTGGCAATCCGACCGACGAACCGGTGTGGTGAGTTGGCAGCGGTCATCTCCGGCGTCATCTCGCGACGCCAGTAGTAGGCGTGATCGGTTGTCGAGCTGAATTGGTCCAGCGCCCACAGACTGGCGTGGGTCACGATCGCAGCGAAGCGATCGGTGTGGCCGGCTATCCAGTTGGCCATGTAGCCGCCGAATGAGCCGCCCATCGCGGCGATCCGGGTTGCATCGATGCGTGGATGAGCACACGCCGCATCGGTGGCGACCATCAAATCGTCGTACGGCGGTCCGCCCCACGCTCCCCAACCACGGTCGATGAATTCCTGTCCGTAGCCAGTCGACAGCGCCGGATCGGGCAGCAGCACCGCGTAGCCCTTGGCGGCCAGCAGCCACGGGTTCCATCGCC
>DASZKQ010000447.1:0-7230 GCA_035552835.1 Mycobacterium sp.
ATCAGCTTGATTGCGGCGGTGCTATCCAGCCCGTTGGTCTCGGCGCGCCAGGCTTGTGCCGACTGCGCCATGGTCCGCTCCAACAGCGCAATCAGCAACTCGTCCTTGCCGCTGAAGTGCTGGTAGAAGGCCCGCAGTGAGGTCTTGGAGCGGGCGACCACCTCTTGCACGGTGAAGTCGGTGCGCCCGGTCTCGCCCAGGATCTCGACGGCGGTCTTGATGAATCGGGCAGCACGCGTCGTCGGTTCGGCTTCGTCGTCCGGGGCCATACCGCCTCCTTCACCGCGCGCTGAGGGTGCCGTGAGAATGAGGTTACCGCGCTTTCGGCGGGGACGGTTAGAACGGTGGGTCTGGGCCCGGTTATGGCACCAACGGCAGGCGCCACACCGGGGTTCCGGGGTCGAGAAACCAGAGTCGGGTCGCTGTCAGCCGCACGATCCGCACTGCGCCGGTGATCATGATCACCGCGAGCGGCAGGTTGCCGAGGGCGGCGATCAGCACCGACAGCCGAATTTGGCCTGGGTCGGCGGTCATGATGTCGAACCAGGCATCACAGATCAGCAGAACCCCCGTTGTGAACGCGGCGAGTAGCACCAGTTGCCGGCGCAGCCAGCCCAGCACCGCGGTAACGGCCATGAACCCGATCAGCACGCAGTCGAAGCCGATCCACGTCGCCGGCCAGTTGTGCGCGACATAGCTCGTGGGCAGGGTGAAGCCGAGGTAGACCGTCCACGGGATCAACCCGATAGCCCCGCCCACCATCAGGGTTAATCGGTTGCGCCGCATGCGTCTCGCGGTTGCTGGTGGAAACACTTCGTCAAGCGGACGCTGCAGCCGCTGAATCAAGTCCCTGCGTTCGTCTGGTGACATCGCCGCGATGTGGGCATCCGACAGCGCGCTATCGCCGTAGCCAGTCATGACTCCTGAGTATCCGCCTCGGCCGCCGCATCGATACCGCGTTGCCAGCCGCAGGACATTTTGAGCAGGTGGTGCTAGCGATTACGCGAAGAACGCGTTGAGCGCGCAGGCCGGTCTCTCCCGGTGTTATGGGCACTGTTTGACCCGCTGGGTGTCATCCTTATCCTCATGGCCGACACCAAACCCGTCGTCTTGATTCATGGCTCGTGGAGCCGTGGGGAGCAGTTGGCTCCGGCCCGCACCGCATTCGAAGAGCGTGGATACACGGCGCACACCCCGACGCTGCGAGATCACGAACTGCCCATGCAAGAGGGCGCGATGAAAATCGCCTCACTGAGCCTTCGCGACTACACCGATGACTTAGTGGCCTTTGTGAATTCGCTGGATTCCCCGCCGCTTCTGATAGGTCACTCGATGGGCGGGTTACTGGCGCAACTGGTTGCCGCGCGTACGCGCCACGCTGGCTTCGCAGCATGCACCGCCCCGGCGGCAGGAATCCTCGGAACCACTCCCACAAACTTGCGCGTGTCCCTCCCGTGGTTTTTACGGCCGCGCCCCTGGGCCAAGCCGGTGCGTCCCCCGACGTCGGAGCGGTTTCGACGGTGGATCACCAACACCCAGACGGACGACATCGCGCGCGAGATATACGACGGTTTGGTTTGTGAATCCGGGCGGGCGAACTGCGAGATGCTACTTGCGGCGGTAAAGCTTTCCAAGGCCACCGTTGTCGACTTCGCGTCGGTCACCAGCCCGGTGCTAGTGGTGGGCGGCGAGTGCGACCGCATTGTGCCAGCCGGAGTCGTGCGTCAGACCGCAGCCCGATATCTGCACGGCATCCACGTCGAAATTCCGGGTTCCGACCACATGGTGTTTTCAGGAGCGGCGCTACCAGTCACCATGGATCACATCGACGACTGGATCGCTAGGAATCAGGTGCTCGCCATTGCCTAGCTGCCCCGGCGGATACATGCAGGGTTGTATCTCAGAAGATTTCCCGTGCCGTCGCCAATTGCTTATCGTGCCAGCCGCCGACGGTTTTCAGGCGATGGTGGCAGCGGCACAGGCATTTTGGAGTCGCTCTATCCCGTACCGCCGCGATCATTGCTGAGCGGTTGAGCTCTTTGGTGGTCTAGTCATCGTGCGAAGCCAGGCCGGCTTCGCCCAGCACCCGATAGCCGGCCTCGGCAAATGTTCGGGCGACGTTCCTGCCGTCGGCGCGGTGAAGCTGGTAGTAGGACTCGACGCGCGCGGCCTCGCCCCCGGTTACGCCATACAGACGGGTCGAGACGGGATCCTCGGGCGGTGTGGGATCGCCGGCGAATCGGGCCCGCACCGCCCAAATGGTCTCCACTGCAGCGACCACCGAGCAGCCACCCAACGGTGGGTCGACGTAATACAGCTCGATGTCACCGACAGCCATGATCTTGAGTAATTCATTGGCGTTGTCCGGTGCTATGCCGACGAAACGTGCAGTACCTGACATGGTTTCCACGAACTAGTTGACGATTAAAGATCGATACTAGGGGGTCCGGCGCTACCCGCCCCGCGCTAAAATCATCGCCGAGCGGTTCACCTACTTGGGTGTGCCCGGATAGCTTTCGAGACGAGACGGCCAACTGCGATGCACCGCTCGGCAGCAGGGCGCCGAAAGGCGCTCCGATTGCCTAGCCGCCAGCAGCAAGTAGAACGTCTCGAATTTCGGCTAACGTTACGTAGGTCCTGCTTCGGCTCGAAGCCAAGCGGCCCACACGATGGGAAGGCCATGACGCATCTGAACGTCGGTCCTGAGAAGTGGTCGATAGTCTGCGCCGTCCTGCTGTCCGCCGCCGCGCTGCTTCCCACGGCGCCAGCATCAGCCGATCCAACCGATGTTGCGTTCGTTGCGGCCCTTGCCAAGGAGGGGATCGCTTTTCCTGATCACAGAGCCCCAATTGCGATCGGACATACGATATGCGCCGGATTCGACAATAACGACAAGTCAAGCGTTCTGGCGATGAAGCTGATGAAGGACACCGATCTCTCATTGAAACAATCCAGCTACTTCGTCGGCGCTTCCATCTCTGCCTACTGCCCGCAATACATTGGGCGGACTGACAATTCGACGAGCTGGCTCAACCCGGGGCCCCCGTTAATGTGATCATCCGCCGCGGGCCGCGATCATCGCCGAGCGGTTGACCTTCGTCGCCGCCGTGCGGGGAATCTCGTCGACGAACTCCACCGTCTTGGGAACCTTGTATACAGCCAGTCGGGTCTTCGCGTAGGCGATGACCTGTCGCTCGGTCAGCGGCGCCGCGGGGTCGGCGAGCTGCACCACGGCGTGCACGCGGCGTCCCCATTCGGGGTCGGCGAGCCCGATGACGACGACGTCGGCGATGCTGTCGTGTTCGGCGAGCGCGCATTCCACTTCCGCCGGAAAGACATTGGCGCCCCCGGTGATGATCATGTCGCTTCGCCGGTCGGCGATGTAGAGGTAGTCGTCGGCGTCGAGGTGGCCGATATCACCGGCGGTCCGAAACCCGTCGGGCGTCGACGGCAGCAGCGGCGCCCCACCCAGGTAGCGATACCCGGCGCTCATCGGCGAACGTAAGTAGACCTCACCGAGCTCATTGGGACCGAGGGGTTGACCGTTCGAGTCCAAGATCCGCACTTCGGTGTCTCGGAAGCCGCGGCCGACGCTGCCCGGATGAGCAAGCCACTCGTCGCCGCGTAATGCGGTGATCCCCAGACCTTCGGTCATTCCGTACGCCATTACGACTTGCTCTGGGCTGAGCAGGTCGAACCAGGTGTGCAACAGCGCATGCGGCATCACCGCGGCGCCCTGCAGGATCCACGCGATGCTAGAAAAATCCCGCTGCTGAATATCGGGAAGAGCCGCGATCCGCGCCAACATGGTCGGCGTGGCGGTGAAGTTGGTGATGCGATACCGTTCGATCGCGTCGACAACGATTGCCGCATCGAACTTTTCCACCACCACCAGTCGGTCACCACCCAATAGGTAGCTGAGCGGCGAGAAACCGGTGGTGTGATACATCGGGCCGGGCACCAGAATGGCCTGTGGCTGGGCCGTCGGAGCCCAGGCTGCCAAAAAAGGGAAGGACGACTCTGGCGTCCAAACCCCCTGCGCCAAAGTGAGAATCACCTTGGGCAGGCCGGTCGACCCGCTGCTGCATATCCCGTTGGCGTTCGGGGACACTACGGCCGGAAGCGGGTCTTGCGACTGGTCGGTGGCGCGCGAGGTCAGCGTGTGCCGGCTTTGTTCGTCGACGATGACGGCCGGGTCGATCACCTCCAGCACACGGGACCGCTCCCAATCCGGCAGGTCCCAGCGCATCGGAACCGGAACCGCGCCGATCTTCCAGCAGCCCAGCGCCGCCAGCACAAGCTGCTCGGAGTTGGGAATTGCAAGCGCGACAAGCGAACCGATCCCCGCGCCGACGGCCGCCAGCGCCCGTCCCCATTGATTGGCCCGGGCATCCAGCTCGGCGAAGGTCATCGAGTGTGCCGTGCCGTCGCGCGCAACAATGGTCACAGCCGTGTCGTTACGGCGTTGTTCGGCTAGCTGCTGAAGTTTGGTACCGAACGGAACTCCGTCGTCCTGCTGGCCGGGAGCTTCCCCGGCCGCGAGTTCTCCGGTGCTCATCTGCGCCGCTCCTCAGCATCGCTTCGCTCTGCATCGTCGCCGGCGCGGCTCACACCGGCTCCGCTGCGACTGGCTCAGAGAACAGTGTCTCCAGTTGGCCGCCGCGGACAGCGGACACTAGGCGCAGCGCAAGCATCTCGCTGCTGACCGGCAGCCGGATCAGCGGCTGGGTGTGCCGGTCGAGCACGCTGACATCGGACTCGTCACAGAAGCCCAGCGCGCCGAGCAACTGATGCGCGGTGCGCAGCACCTGGCGTGCGGTATCGGCGGCCTTGAGCCGTAGTATCAGCACGTCTGCCGCATGTACCTGAGCTGCAGTCGATTCTGTTCGGCTGATCGTGTACTTGGCGAGTTCGTAAAGTCCACGCACGGCGACCGACGCGTCGGCGATGGTGAACCGGACGGCCTGGAATTCCGCCAGCGGCTTGCCGAACTGCATTCGCGCGGTGACGTGCTGCCGGGTGATCTCCAACGCCTGCTGTAGGGCGCCCAGAATCCGCCAGGATCCCAGCGTCAGATGCATATCAACGTCGGCTGCCGGCACGATGCCCTCGGGCTCAGTTAAGGTGGCCGGCACCAGAAACGGCCCCAGCTTGGCGCTGGTGCGCGGCGACGGTTGGACGCGGTACCGCGCGCCGTCGAGGTCAGTGGCGATCCAGTCGCCGGGCAAGTCGCCGTGATCGATGCGCGGCGCTTCGGGGTTGACCAGGGCGAGCCGAGCGCCGTCGATCGCGAGCAGCTCCTCGACCAGCGGGTAGGGCAGGGCCACCGCCCCGGCCCCCTGGCAGAGGACCGCCGCCGCCAGCAGATCGTCGGAGGAGGATCTGACGTCGAGGTCGAATGCGCCGAGGTCGGCCAGCGCGGACCGGGCGTCGTGCCGCAGGTGTTCCTCGGTTTCAGCGCGCAGCGCCGTCTGCGGACCGCCGAACCGGACGAACCGCTTGGCAGCGACCGCGGCGAATTCGGTAATATCTTCTGGCAGAGCGGTTTTCACCGGTGATCTCCCAACGCTTCGCGTGCGACCAGCATTCGCTGTACTTCGATCGTTCCCGACGCGACGGTGGCGGCTTGGGCGTAACGCCAGTGGTCTTCAACCGCTCCGTGTAGTCGCGCGGAGGCGCCGCTGTCCAATGCCGTGGGGCCGAGCACGTCGAACAACAGCTCGGCGACCTGCTGATCGCAGGTGGTGGTTGCGATCCGGGCCGCGCTGGCTGCAGCGCCCGCCGATGGGTCATCCTGCAGCGACACCGCGCGATAGGCCAGCAGCCGCGCAACCCGCAAGTCGATCAGTGCCCGCACCCAGCGGGCCCGAATCGACTCTGGCAACTGGTTCCAGTCGTCGCCGAGTTCGTTCTGCATCCGGTCCAGCAGCGACTCGCACCTCGCGTACCGGGCGATCCCGACCCGCTCGAACGCGAGTGCTTCGCGCATGACCCGCCAGCCGTCCCCAACCTCGCCGAGGACCTCGTCGGCGAACACCTCGACGTCGTCGAGGAATACCTCGTTGAGGTGGTGTGGTCCCAACATTGAGCGGATTGGCCGCACGGTGATGCCGGGTCGGTCCATGGGTACGAGAAACAGGCTGAGCCGCTTGGGTTTCGGCGCGTTCGGGTCGGTGCACGCCGCCAGCACGCACCAGGACGCCATCTGGGCATACGAGGTCCATACCTTCTGGCCGGTCACGCGCCAACCGTCGCCGTCCGGCACCGCTCGGGTACGCAGCGACGCGAGATCGGTTCCGGCTTCGGGCTCGGAGAATCCCTGGCACCAGATCACTTCTCCGGCGGAGATGGCGGAAAGGTGTCGGGCCTTCTGCTCGGTGGTCCCATAACGCATCAGCGCGGGTCCGACCCAGTTGATACCCATGTACTGCGCTCCGCGGGGTTCATGTTGGGCCCACATTTCCTCGCGCAGTACGGTCTGCTGCCAGATCGAACCTCCGCCGCCGCCATGTTCTTTCGGCCAGGCCAGGGCCAACAGTCCGTCAGACGCCAACAGCTTGCAAAATGACTCGGTGGTGGCGAGGTCTCTCGGGTCGTCGGTGCAGGCGCCCAAGAAGCCTTCCGGAATATGCGCGGAAATCAAATCTCGCAAGCGCTTTCGAAGGTCGACAGCGTCGGTGCCGAGGTCGTAGTCCATCATCATCCCTTCGGCAGTCCGAGCAGTCGCTCGGCGATGATGTTGCGTTGGATTTCGGATGTCCCGCCGTAGATGGTCGCCGCCAACGCGTCCTGACGTTCGAACAGCAGGTCTGCATCGTTGATCGAGGTCGGTCCGGCGGCCGCGGCGGCAAGCTCCCAAACCCGCTGCAGGGTCAGCGAACCGAGGAGTTTGAGGATGTCGGCTTCTGGGCTTGGCCGACCGGCGAGTTCGTTGTGCAGCGAGCGGTACCCGGTCGCCCGCAGCGCTTCGGCGTCGGCGAGCAGTGAGCCGAGCTCGGTGAAGACCTCACCGGAGGCGTAGTCGTCGTGCGCGGTCTGCGATCCTCGAATGGAATCGAGTCCACGTTGGATCTCGACCCAGTTCATGATCCAAATCATCTGGCGCTCATGGTTCAGCGACGCCATTGCGACTTGCCATCCGCCGTTGCAGGGTCCCAGCAGGTTCGCCACCGGCACCTCGACGTCGTCGAGAATGACTTCGCAGAACGTCTCGTCGGAGATCGACGCCAT
>DASZKQ010000448.1:0-1530 GCA_035552835.1 Mycobacterium sp.
CCGAGCGCACGCGGACCGGGACCGCTTCGCCATCGGGCAGCACGATGCGGTCATAGAACATGCCGTCGCGTTCGTCCCAGACGCCCACCGTCTCCAGTGCGTCGGCGATGCCGGCGAAGTGCTCGAGAAACTTCTGCACCAAATCGAGTGCGGGCCGCTGCCCCGACCCGTGCAGGACCGCCGCAATCGTGGCCATCGACAGCGCGTACCCCGCCATCCAGCCGGTGGCGTCGGACTGCTCCAGCACGCCCCGGACGGGAAGGTGGGATCGGTCCAGAGGGCCGATGTTGTCCAGCCCCATGAACCCGCCCTCGAACAGGTTGGAGCCGTTGGAGTCCTCCCGGTTCACCCACCAGGTGAAGTTCACCAACAGCTTGTCGAAAATCCGGGTGAGAAAGTCGAAGTCGCTGCCTCCGTCGATCCCAAACACTTCCAGCGCCGCCCAGGCCTGTACGGGCGGGTTGACATCGGAGAAATCCCATTCGTAGGCGGGCAGCGCCCCGTTGGGGTGTTGAAACCATTCGCGGCACAGCAGCGACAGCTGGTACTTCGCGAACGCCGGATCGACGTGCACCAGCGCGATGCAGTGAAAAGCCAAGTCCCACGCGGCAAACCATGGATACTCCCAGGTGTCGGGCATCGACATCACGTCGAAGGCCTCGAAGCTGCGCCAGCGGGCATTGCGACCGGACCTGCGCTGCGCCGGGGGTGGCGGCTGGGCCGGGTCGCCGTCAAGCCAGCGGGCCACCTCGTAGTAGTAGAACTGCTTGCTCCAAAGCATCCCGGCGAACGCCTGACGCATCACCGCGCCCTCGTCGGCGGACGCCGCGGCCGGGGTGAGCTCGGCGTAAAACTCGTCCGCCTCGGCGCGCCGCTGCTCTACCACCCGGGTGAAGTCCGCGCCCAGCGCCGTGGCCGGGTCCGGCCCGGTGCCGGTGCGACGCAGCCGCAGCCGCAGCTCGACGGTCTCGCCCGGCGCCACCGCGAGTCGGTACCACGCCGCGCACTTGCTGCCCCGCCGCTGCGGGTTGACGGTATCGGCCCCGGACACGACATGGTCATTGAAGCCGTCCATGGGCCACTGGGAGTCACCCGTAACACCGTACAGCCGAGCAACATTCGTCTCGTTGTCGCAGAACAGCAGCTGCGGGCCGCCGCCCTGCGGAGCCGGCCCGGGCAGCAGCTCGAGGTCGCCAAGGAAGGGGTGCTCGACGGCTACCGTGCCGGCTGAGGTGGCAGCCAATGTCGGCGCGGCCGTCGCGCCGTCCCAGGACCAGGTGTTGCGGTACCACAGGGTCGGCAGCACGTGCAGCAGTTCGCAATCGGGCCCCGCGTTGGTCACGGCGATCGTCATCAGCACATCGGTAGGGTCAGCCTTTGTGTATGACACATGGACGATCCAGTAGCGGTCGTCGTCGAAGACGCCGGTGTCGAGCAGCTCGTACTCGAAATCGGCCTTGCCGCGCCGGCGGTTCTCGTCCAGCAGCCGCTGGTAGGGAAACGCCCGCTGCGGGTAGTGGTAGCGCCAGC
>DASZKQ010000449.1:0-8882 GCA_035552835.1 Mycobacterium sp.
ATTATCGACATTCTGGAAAAAATCGCATATCTCCTTATGATGAGTACATGTCAGCCTCGAAGGCGACACGCACCGGTGAGGTATATGAAGTGTTGCGCGCCGACATCCTCAACACTCGAATCGAGCCTGGCAGCAAGCTCAAGATCGCCCAGCTGAGCAACCGGTTCGGCGTCAGCCTGTCGGTCGTGCGAGAGGCTTTGACCCGGCTCGGGGAACAGAGACTTGTCGTCGCCAATCCACAACGCGGTTTCAGCGTCGTCGGCTTGTCGGTCAGCGATTTGGACGACCTGACGAACGTTCGAACCCAGATCGAGTCGATGGCATTGCGTGATTCGATCGCCCACGGCGGCGTGGCGTGGGAAGCGGAGGTAGTTGCCGCTCTTCATCGACTGGAGCGCACCGAGATCTACGCCGATCCGGCTCATGTCAATCCGGAATGGCTCGATTTGCATCGGGCATATCACCATTCACTGGTGGCCGGTGGCGCAAGCACCCGGCTGCGGGCGATCGCTAACACGCTGCGCGACAACGCAGAGCTCTATCGCATGTGGTCACGAACGTGGGCACACGATGTCGATCGCGATCTCCAAGCCGAGCACCGTGCCATCATGGCCGCGGCCTTGTCCGGAGACGAGGAGGCCGCGGTGGCTGCGTTGTCGCAGCACATCGCGCGAACCACGGCTGCGCTTAAAGCGTTGGTCACCTCAGGGGAATCCGACGCTTAGCACAGGCCCCGATCCCCGCCGGATACGCCACATACTGACGGTGGACATCGAATACCGAAGTCACCGCGCGGCGGCAACGATCTACCCGAACACCGGTCAGGCCTGACTCGAAACACCAGCAGGTGGCTCAGGGAATTCAAGGTCGTGAATCACCATGAAGAGAAAGACGATCCGCCCATCAACGACGTGAATGACTTCGCGGCCAGTGACAGTCCGTCCGTTAAACGGCGGACGCTGGACCCACGCATAGGTGGCCCAACCGTGATGGGTGTCGATATCGCCGTCAACTTCGAAGGTGAAGTCTCCCAGTAACTTTTGCAGCAAGCCGATGTGCTCGTGGAGTCCGAGCCGCCCAGGGCCCAACGGCAGTCCCGTCGGCTCGATGAGCTCAAACTCTTCGCCATAGACATCGTTGATCTCGCTGAGTCTAAGGTCCTCGTCCTTCACCGACCACAGCGCCAGATGTCTTGACACGAGGGCGATCATGTCGTCACGCTCGCTCACTGATACACCATCCTCGTGTCGGCGATGTTCCGGTAGTGAAATCATTGGGATAGCTGTTCTTGTGCGGAGCAGGCGTCTCGTAAATGCTCTCAATCCAGGATCCGGCGCGCGACATTAGTCGTGACCAGGTCGAGCAGTTCATCGGCGCGCCCGGCCAGGATTGTCCGGATCGCGTAGAGGGTGAAGCCCTTTGCCTGCTCGGCGGTGATCGCAGGCGGGATCGACAACTCCTGACGTGCGACCACGACGTCGACGAGCGCGGGTCCGTGGTGCGCGAACGCGTCGGCCAGCGCGCGCTCGAGCTCGCCGGGCTGTTCGACACGACGACCGAAGATCCCCATCGCCTCGGCGACGACCGCGAAATTCGGGTTATGCAGGTCGGTGCCGAAGTTGACGATGCCGGCTGCCTTCATTTCCAGCTCGACGAAGTTCAGCGACGAATTGTTGAACACCACGACCTTGACCGGCAGGCTGTTCTGCACCAAGGTCAGCAGTTCCCCGAACAGCATCGTCAGGCCGCCGTCGCCGGCCAGTGCGACGACCTGACGGTGTCGGTAAGCGGTCTGCGCGCCGATCGCGTGCGGCACCGCACAGGCCATCGTGCCGTGAGTGAAGGACCCGCTGAGCTGGCGGCGGCCGTTCATGGTCAGGTAGCGGGCCGCCCAGATCGCCGGCGACCCGACGTCGAAGGTGAACACTGCGTCGTCGCTGGCAAGCCGATCAACCAGCCCCGCAACATATTCCGGCCGGATCGGGGTGCGGTTGCGGTCGTTGACCGCCAGCGAATCCAGCGACTTGCGGGTGCGCCGGTAGTGGTTGAGCGCGCGGTCAAGATGGCTGCGGTCACGTTTGTGGTGCAGCAGCGGCTGCAGCGCGATGAGGGTGTCCTTGACTGTGCCGACCATCCCGAGCTCGATCGGGACCCGTCGGCCCAGATGACGGCCGCGGATATCGACCTGAATGATCCTGGCGTTGTCGGGATAGAACTGCGTATAGGGAAAGTCGGTGCCCAGCATCAGCAGTACGTCGGCCTCTTTGATCGCCTTGTACCCGGACGCGAAGCCCAACAGGCCAGTCATGCCGACGTCGTAGGGGTTGTCGTACTCGATGTGCTCTTTGCCGCGCAGCGCGTGGACGATCGGCGACTGCAGAGTGCCGGCCAGGCCGATCAACTCATCGTGCGCGCCGGCGACACCCGCGCCACCCAGGATCGTGATCCGCTCGCCGGCGTTCAGGATGTCAGCCGCCCGTCGTAGTGACGCGTCGTCGGGACGCACCACCGAACGGGTCGGCAGCACCGGCCGCAGACTCCACGCATCCTCGCCGAGCCGGCCCAAAAAAACCTCGCCGGGAACCACCACGACCGCGACCCCGCGCTCCTCCACAGCGGCGCGCATCGCGATTTCGATGATGCGGCCTGCCATCTCGGCGTTGCTGATCAGTTCGCAATAGACGCTGCATTCCCGGAACAGTTCCTGGGGATGGGTTTCCTGAAAGTAGTCCGAGCCGACCTCAGCGAGCGGAATGTGCGCGGCGATGGCCAACACCGGAACGCGGGTGCGCTGCGCGTCGTAGAGCCCGTTGATCAGGTGCAAGTTCCCGGGCCCGCAGCTGCCCACGCACACCGCGAGCTGACCGGTCAGCGCCGCGTCGGCGGCCGCGGCGAACGCGGCGGTCTCCTCATGGCGGACGGGTTCCCAGGTGATGGCGTCCGAGCGGCGGATCGCGTCGGTGAAACCGTTGAGGCTGTCGCCCGCCACCCCATAGACCCGTTGGATTCCGCTGATCGTCAGGGCGGTCACGACGTGTTGGGCGACGGTTACCATGGCTTTAGTTCGTGATGTCGTTGGGGCGGTTAGACGGTGAGAGCGAAGTTCGGGTTGACACCGTAGATCGCCAACGTACCCAGCAGGACAACCAATTGCACCGAGATCAGCGAGAATCGCATCGACCGGCCGACGGCCTCGCCGACGCCGACCGGGCCGCCGCCGGCGTTGTACCCGTAGTAGCAGTGGGTCACCATGACTACCACCACAATGATGACGCTCTCCACGAACGACCACCACACATCCCCTGGGCGCAGGAACGTCCGGAAATAGTGTTCATAGGTGCCGTGCGACTGCCCATAGACCCAGGTCGTGGTCAGTTGTGGGGATACGAACGCGACGGTGACCAAACCCGCGTACAGCGGAACAATCGCCACCAATCCGGCGATGAGCCGCGTGGACGCCAGGTATGAGATCGAGTTGATGCCCATCACCTCCAGGGCGTCGATCTCCTCGCTGATGCGCATGGCTCCGATCTCCGCAGTGTGGCCGGCGCCGATGATGGACGCCAGCAAGACCCCGCCGATGACCGGAGCGCCGATGCGTACGTTGATAATTGCGGCGAAGAAGCCAGTGAACGCCTCGACACCGATGTTGCCCAGCGACGCAAAGCCCTGAACTGCGATCAGGGAGGCACCCGACAACACCACGAAACCGCCGATCCCGACGGCCCCGCCGACCAAGGCCATCACGCCCGAGCCCAGGCCGGTCTGGGCGATCTGGCGTAGCGTCTCCAGTGGGTGGCGGCGTAGCGCGTGCACGGTCTGACCGATCATCGACACTGCGAACCAGGCCATATGCCCGGCGTCGTCCAGTCCCCGGCCGACGGCGCCTGCGTACCGATCGAAATTACCCGTCGCCCTAGGAAAGCGGGCGCGTACGACAGCGGCACTCGACATGATCAGCGCCCCGTCCCGAAGCGCACCCCAACGGTGGTCAGCACCAGGTTGACCGAGAACAGCGCCACGACGCACAACACCACGGTCTGATTGACCGCGCTGCCCAGACCCTTGGCCCCACCGCCAACGGTAAGCCCCCGGTAGCAGCCGACCAGACCGGCGATCAGCCCAAAAACCGCTGCCTTAACGGTCGCGATGACGACCTCGGGCAGGCCGGTAATGGTGGTCAGTGTAGCCAGGTAAGCACCGCCCGAGACATTCTGCAGGTAGACGCCGAACAGGAAGCCACCCACTAGGCCTACGGTGATTACCAGGCTATTGAGCAGTGTGGCGACGAAGGTCGCGGCAAGTACCCGGGGAAGGACCAGCCGGTGAATGGGATCGATGCCGAGCACCTCCATCGCGTCGATCTCCTCACGGATGGTGCGCGCGCCCAGGTCGGCGCAGATGGCAGTGGACCCAGCGCCGGCAATGACGAGCACAGTGGTCAGCGGACCGAGCTGGGTGACGGCACCAAGCGCTGCGCCCGCACCGGAAATGTCGGCGGCACCGAACTGCGCCAGCAGGATGTTGAGCGTGAAGACCAGCAGCACAGTGAACGGGATCGAGACCATGATGGTCGGCATAAACGCGACCCTCATGACGAACCAGGACTGCAAAACGCACTCTCGCCACTGAAATGGGCTGCGAAACATCGCCTTTCCGGTCAGCACGCACATCCGGAAGAAACCGCCGACGACCACAATCGGTGTCTGCAGTTTATCGCGGACGTTATTGACCGACCCGGGGTCTGCTCTCATGATCCTCCTTGCCTAAAGCCGCAAAAGATCCCGAATTCGTCCGGTGATGCGCAGACGAACCCGTTTGGGGTCGACTTGTGAGGTTGTCGTATGGGTGCTCGCTGCGGTGGCCTCCGGGGAGCCCGGCCTGCCTCTATTCAGGCAGCCACCTGCATCGGCATCGCTTTGCTGTTACACCAGTGGATTTCGCAATTCGCCGATCCCTTCGATCGCAGTGATCAAGACCGATCCGGGAGTCAAGAAGCGGTTGGGTGTTCGTGCGCCACCGACGCCGGCCGGCGTCCCGGTGAAGATCAGATCTCCGGGCAGCATGGGGCAGATAGCCGATATGTGCTCGACGAGTTCAGGTATGGAGAAAATCAGGTCGCTGGTTCGGCCCTTTTGAAGCACTTCGTCATCAAGCAGACACCTGATTTCAAGGTTGTCGACGTCAGCAATCTCGTCCAAAGTGACGATCGCGGGCCCGATCGGCCCAAATCCCGGGTAGGACTTTCCGAGGCTGAATTGTGGTGCGGGACCAGCGAGTTGCACCCGCCGCTCGGAAAGGTCCTGCCCCACCGTCAAACCGGCGATATGCGACCACGCATCGGCTGCCTTGACGTGGCGCGCGGGTGCGCCGATCACCGCGACGAGTTCAGCCTCCCAGTCGACGTAAGCCGAAGGAAGCGTGACCGTCGCCCTGGGGCCGGTGATCGAGGTGGGAAACTTGGTGAATACAAGCGGCACCTCGGGTTCCGCGAGCCCGGACTCGGCCGCGTGGTCACGGTAATTGAGGCCGATACCGAAGGCCTGGCGAGGCATCGGCACGGGCGGGCCGAGCGCGTCGGTGTCAAATGGTCTGCAGGCGCTGTCCGGAACGGTGCTCAGCCAGTCGGCCAGTTCACCGAACCGCTCGAAGATGTCGAAGCCATCGGGGGCGAACCGCCCGTCACTCGCCTCGGCAATGTCGAGAGCCAGGTTGCCGGCCAGGGCATGATAGCGATGGTTAAGCGTGCCGATTCGCATTGTAGTCCTTCGTATTTGGCTTGTATGGGTTAGCGGGCTGTGTGTGATCCGGTCATGAGGGCGGCCAGGTCATCGGGGGCAAGAAACGACGGCGGCGGCGGGGGGCCCCAGCTGTAGAGTCCTTTAGCGCCTTCGAGGACGACCGGTTTCCACAATTGCTCGTCGATGATGCAGTCGATATCGCTGTAGTACTCGGAGAAATTGCCGGCGGGATCTTTGAGGTACCAGAAGAAGTTGGACCCGAGGTGGTGTCGGCCTAATCCCCAGACATGGCGTTCGGGGTGGCCTTCAAGCATCGCGGTGGCGCCGCGACCCACCTCGTCGACATCGTCGACTTCCCATGCGGTGTGGTGCAAGAAGTTCAGCGGCGCCTGTTGCACCAGGACGTTGTGGTGGTCGGTGGAGCATCGCATGAAGCTGGCCAGTCCGGGCACGTGATCGGTGATTTTGAAGCCCAGCCCGTCGGTGAAGAACCTGTGGCTGGCATCTTGGTCAATCGAGCCGACCACGACGTGGCCGAGTTTGCGTGGCCGGACTGGGTTTTCGCGGTCGATACCCGGGGCCCGCAGGTTGGCTCGGTCAGGGCGCCCGGGTCCGTTGGTGGCGGGGGTCGGCGTGTATTGCTGTTTGATTTCGTCGGCGATCTCGACCACGACGGTCAGAGAGGAATTCGGGTCGAGCACCGACATCGATGTGTCGTTGCGCGTGTAGCCGATACCCAGCTTGTCCAGTCGCGATCCGATGCGGTCCAGATCGTCGGTGTCGTGAATCCCGATACCTAGTTGGAGTAGCCGGCGCTGGCGTGCACGCGCAATCGCCAGTTGTTCACCGCCGTCGACGGTGGCGAAGCGGTTGGCACCGAGCTCGGTCAGCCCGAAGTCGCGATAGTAGGCGGCGGTGGCCTCAACGTCGGGCACGCCGATGATGATGCGGGTCAATCTGTGCAGGCTCATCGGTTCACCTCAGCGGTGTGCAACGGTTGCGCCATTTTCATATCGCCATCGTTTCGTTGCCGCGCACGCTGATTCACGCCGTCACGACCTTGGCCTCGGTTCGATGCAGGATCTGGGAGAAGACGTTGCGCAGTTCCGCGTAGGGATTTTCGACCCGGCCCAAACTGCGCCAAGCAATGTAGCGATCCGGGCGGACCAGCAGCGCCCCTTGTGCGCCAATCTCGCGCTGTTTCAGCCAGGCGCACCTGATGTCGATGTAGTCGCCGCTAAGTACCCCGATCCGCACAGCCTCGAGCGCGATCGCGTTGTCTTCGGCGAGTTTCACGGCCGCCTCGAGCCAGGCGTGTCCGTCCTCGCCGGCGATCAGCAGGAATCGGCCGGCCCCGACGAGCTCGGCTGTCGAGGTTCGCCGGCCCGCGTGTTCCACAAACGCGTGGGGCAGCGGGTGTCCGGGGCGTGTCGACGGCTGGTAGAGCCGGATGCTTTCCAGCGGTTCGGCGTGCGGTGTTTGGTCGTCGTCGACGAGGGCGCCTTCCGGATAGTGGTAGCCGAAATCGACCCTGTGATGGCGGAATTCCATCGTTTGGGTCGCGATCGCGGTGTTGATCAGGTGTCGCTTTTGCGTCGCGCCTGGAACGTCCTGCCAGATTGGCCTCAATTGATCCCAATTCTCCGCAGCGGATGCCTGCGATGACAGTCCGATCGCCTGCTCGACCGTCACGTGGTTGAGTGCATTCTTCATCGCCCTGTCGGCGTTGTTGGCATCAACCGACCGGCGCTCGAGCTCATAGGAGTCCAGCAGTGCCTCCGACGCGGCACCGTCGACCACCGCGGCGACCTTCCAGCACAGATTGTGCGCATCCTGCACGGCGCTGTTGAGACCCAATCCCCCCGTCGGCGGATGACGGTGCGCGGCATCGCCCAGCAGAAAGACGCGCCCGTCCCGAAACCTCTCCGCGACAAGTGCTTCCAAGATCCAATGACTGATGTTGTGAACTTCCGGGTTGAAATCGGGCACTCCCAACGTCGCTCGCATCCGATCGAGGACCTTGGCCTGATCCATCGCGTCGGCGTCGTCGACCGAGTACTGCAGATGAAAGACCCACTCCTCTGAGTCCGGCCCCCAATGGTCTGGGCCCATCGGCACCAACACGCCACTTGCCCACATGCCGCCGAAGTCCGGGTTGACCAACCAGCGAATCAACACCTCCGGGTCACGAGCCCAGCGCGACAGATCCGCGGTCATATGAACCGACACCATGTTCATCACGTCACGCACCCCCTCCATCTGGATGCCGAGCAGCTTGCCGACTGTGCGTCCCCCGTCGCAGCCCAACAGATAACCGCAGCCCACCTCGTAGGTGTCGCCGGTGTGTTTGTCGAGCACCTGCGCGGTGACACCGTCAGCGTGCTGCGCGAAGGAGAGCATCTCGTGGTTGAAGCGAACCTTGTCCGAACCGGCGAGCGTCTCGGCACGCGTGCGCAGAATCGGCTCCAGACGGATCTGGGGCAGGTTGGCCGTGCGGCACGCGCTCGCCGCGATGTAGTCGGGATCGGTGTAACCCCCGCCCCACGCCTCCAGCCGGCCGATCTCGCGACCGTAGCCGTCATGCGGCCCGGCGAGACCCGCGTACCACCCCGTCGCCTGCATGTTCTGGGCAGGTGTGCCCTTGGCGTAGATTTCGTCGGCCACACCGACGTCACAGAAGATCTCCATCGTGCGCGGGCTCAACACATGCGCCTTCGGAAGAATCGACGTGCTGGGCCACGCCGACACCAGCAATGACTCGACACCGAGCTGCGACAGCAACATCGACGCGGTCAGCCCCGCGCCGCCGCCACCCACGATCAACACCGGCACCTCGACGTCACTCATCACTGTTCTCCAACCCCGCTCCAACGACGGCAGCTATCCCGCACAGGATGACCCAAAGTGGGTTACATCACACATTATTCGATGGTGTCAGCGATTTTGTCAAATAAATCGATTTAATTGCCAAGCGTCAGGTCCGTCTGGACGGCTAGGCGAAGACCGGGGTGATGTCCATGTAGATCCGGTAGTCGCTAACCTCGCCGTCGCGCACACGGAAGCTGTTTGCGCAGGGCAGGCTAAGTCTGCGGCCATCGAGTCGCTCGTAGTGCACCGTCATCACCGCGACGACCCGATCGG